>URZR01000007.1 GCA_900552425.1 uncultured Collinsella sp.
CGTTCAGATCGGCAAATGCCATCTCGGGCTCGATCATCCAAAACTCGGCGGCGTGGCGCGTGGTGTTGGAGTTTTCGGCGCGGAAGGTGGGGCCAAAGGTGTACACGTCGCCAAAGGCCATGGCAAAGTTCTCGGCATTGAGCTGGCCGGACACGGTAAGGCTCGCGTGCTTGCCAAAGAAGTCCTGGCTCCAGTCGACCTCGCCGGACTCGGTGAGGGGCGGATTTTTGGGGTCGAGCGTGGTCACGCGGAACATCTCGCCGGCGCCCTCGCAGTCACTCGTGGTGATGATGGGGGTGTTGACGTAGACAAAGCCCTGCTCCTGGAAGAAGCGGTGGATGGCGGCAGCCGCGACAGAACGGATGCGGAACACGGCGCGGAACAGGTTGGTGCGCGGGCGCAGGTGCTGCTGGGTGCGCAGGAACTCGACGGTTGCGCGCTTCTTCTGCAGCGGGTAATCCGGGGCGCTGACGCCCTCGACCTCGATGGAGGTGGCAGAAAGCTCGAAGGGCTGGGGCGCATCGGGGGTCAGCTTGACGGTGCCGGTGCAAATGAGTGCGGCCGAGACGTTTTGATGGGCGATCTCGTCGTAGTTGTCGAGTGCCTCGCGGTTCATGACGACCTGCAGGTCGCGGAAGCAGCTGCCGTCGTTGAGCGTAACAAAGCCAAAGTTCTTCATGTCGCGGATGGACTTGACCCAGCCGGCGACGGTGACGGTCTGGCCGCCAAGCGACTCGGCATCGGCGTAAAGCTGCGCGATTTTGGTGCGGTTCACGTATCCTCCCATAACGGTTGAATGATAGTTATCCATACAGTTCGATATTCTAGCAGCTCGGCTCATTTGGGCTATACAGATAAGGCATTGGCGGGATGGTTTTTCAAACGAAAAGCGCCCGCGGCCAAATGGTCGCGGGCGCTTGACGAGGTGCCTTTTGGCTGTGTGGCGCGGGGCCTTGCTACTTGGTCTTGGCTACCAGCAGCGGGTCGCCCAGCTTGACGAGTGGGTTGCCGCCGATAAGCGTTCCGGACTCGCCGACATGGTCGATGCTCTTAAGACGATCGAGCTCGGAGATGATGACGGTCACGATGTCCTCGTGGCCGGCGGCCTTGATGGCCTCGCGATCGAAGCTGATGAGCGGCTGGCCGGCCTTGACCTCATCGCCCATCTCAACAAAGCGGGCAAAACCCTTGCCGTTCATTTCCACGGTGCCCAGGCCAACATGGATGAACACGCGAAGACCGTCCTCGGTGATCATGCCGATGGAGTGGTTGGTGACGGTGGTGGCGCCGATACGGCCGTTAGCGGGGGCGTAAATGGTGCCGGTAATGGGCTCGATGCCGTAGCCCTGGCCGAGCATGCCCGAGGCGATGGTCTCGTCGGGAACCTCACTCAGATTGACGAGCACGCCGTTGACAGGAGCGTAGATGACGCCTTCGCGGGTGGCGAAGCTTGCTGCGGGCGGAACGGACGCCTCGCCCGACGAAGTGAACGTGGACTTGAGCGAATCGAGCAGACCCATAGATGCCTCCAACGTATCAGGCGCGCATGTTGCACGCGTGTGGTTTGCCGGAAACGTTTCGTACGTGTTTCCCAGCACGGTCAGCGCTCCTATTTTACGCTGTCCAACGATACCTCTGAACAGCGATTTTGTGATATATCAGTTGAAGGCCAACTCATTGCGGGGGTGTTTCTGCGCCGCGGGCTCAAGTGGGGTACGCTAAGGTGCGAAAAACGAGTGCGCACGAATCGCACGGAGGGAGCACCTATGATTATTGAGAACCATGCGCTGTGGGGCGAGGAGCCGACCGAGGATTATCCGGCGACGTTTACGTATCTGGGTGCCGAGCCGCTGCCCGACAAGCCCAATGGCCGCCGCCCCGCGGTGATCATCTGCGGCGGAGGCGGGTTTACGCATATCGCTCCGCACGAGCAGGACCCGGTGGCGTTTGCGTTTTTGGACCGCGGCTACCAGGCCTTTGTGCTCAACTATGTGACGAGCGCCACGGGCGACGTGAGCTTTCCGCACCCGCAGGCGGACCTCGCCAAGATGGTCGCTACCGTGCGCGCCAACGCCGACGAGTGGCATGTCGATCCCAAGCGCGTGTGCATCGTGGGTTTCTCGGCGGGCGGCATGATCTGCGCCTCGTTGGCAACGCAGTGGAAGACCGGACCCTTCGCGGGCCTTGCCGGGGCTCGTCCGGAGGATATTCGTCCCGACGCCGTGGTGCTGGGCTATCCGTTGCTCGACCTTGCCTATGTGCGCGATATGCAGACGCGTGACCCGCGCATCGACCTGCGCGTGCCCAAGACGGGTGGCAAGACAGGGCGCGATTTGCTCAACGACTATCTGTCGATGGTGACGGGCGGCGAGGCGACCGATGAGCACCTGACCGACATTTGCCCTACCACGCATGTTTCGCGCCAGATGCCGCCGACCTTTGTGTGGGGCGTGTCCGACGACAAGACAGCGCCGATCGCACAGGTCTATCCGTTTGCGCAGCGCATGGCCGAGGAGGGCGTCGCTTGCGAGATGCACGTCTTTGACCAGGGCGGTCACGGCCTTTCGCTCGGCAACGCCAACACCGCGGTCGACAACGAGGACAAGCAGGTGGCAGTCCGTCCCTGGATTCGCCTAGCCTTCCGCTTCCTGGAACGCCACGGGTTTTAGTTACGGCGTTTTGCCAAACGCCGTAACCGCATGACGCTGCAAGCCCGCCAGAGCGGCAATCTGCCTTTCAACTTCGGCGGCATGACCAGAAGGTCAATGCCGCCTCGTTTCAAGGCACCTTGCTCGCCCTGGCGGGCTTTCGCTGTCTGCGCCAAAACATCGGCGTTGTCTTGGCTGCCAAAAGAATGATCCCTCGGGGACGGAGGAAAATGGATCAGTTTGGGCGGTGCTGGCGTCAAGGTTTAAGACCGATGTCGTCCCTTGTTGCTTTCCTACCAAACGGTGAACTGGGCGTTCTCCGTGTTCCAATGGACATCGCGAACGTAGTCTCGCACGGCCGTCGCATCTCGTGCTTCGAACAACTCAAGAATATGAGCATGTTCGCTGTTGGCTTTATTGAGCAGTTTGCAAGCCGTCTCTTGGTCGACAGTCTCGTAATCGCGCTTGATAAAGCAGCGCTCGAGTTGCGAGATCATGTCGCGCAGACGGTCGTTGCCGCAGCGGTTGAAGTACGTAAGGTGAAAGTCTCGCTGAATATCGTCGTACTTACGGATGAGGCCGCCTTGGATCGCAAGGTCCATGGACCCAACCAAAAACTTCAGCTGCATGATGTCCTCGTCGGTTAGGAGAGGGCAGGCGAGGTATGCCGCCTGCCCGTCGAGAGGCCCCATAATCTCAAAGACTTCAACGGCGTTTTGCTGATCGAACCCTCGGACGCGGAATCCGCGGCGGGGGAGATTGTCCAGATAGCCGTCGCTTGCCAGCTGGATGAGCGCCTCGCGAACCGGCGTGCGCGACACGCCCATGGCATCGCAGATCGCCTGCTCGCTCACGCGGTCGCCGGCCGAAAGCTCGCCGGCGTCTATGCGACTCGAAATATAGTCGTATACATGATCCTTCAAGGGTCTTCGGAGCGTTTCCATGAGCTTATATTCCTCAACTGTATATTTTCAAAAATAAATACGTTTCGCCTGAATAGGCTAATTGAATTATAGAACGACCAGTTAAATCGCGCTACCAAACCAGAAGAAGCAATAATACGCTTACCGAGAAATATCTACCGTTCATGATTGTATACAATATATAAAACAGTAAAGACACCCTAAGATAAAGCCATCGGAAGGAAGGCGGGCGCAAGGAAGTCCGCTCTCTGCTAAGAGGTCCAAGGAGGATCATCATGACTAAGTTCAGCCACGTCATCATCCGTCGTCCCGGCAAGTCCCTGAGCAATGGCATCACGAGCGCTCCCGAGCTTGGCCAGCCCATCTACGAGCGCGCCATCGAGGAGCACTACGATTACGAGCATGCGCTCGAGCAGTGTGGCGTTGACGTGTCGGTGCTGCCGGCGCTTGAGCAGTATCCCGACAGCTGCTTTGTCGAGGATCCGGCCGTTATCACTCGCTGCGGCGCCATCATTACCAACCCCGGCGCCGACAGTCGTAATGGCGAGAAGGACGAAATCGAGCCGGTCGTCCGTCGCTTCTTTGACGACGAACATGTCAAGCACATCGTTTCCCCCGGCACGCTCGACGGCGGCGACGTCATGATGGTCGGCGACCACTTCTACGTCGGTCGCTCTGCTCGCACCAACGAAGAGGGTATCCGCCAGTTCTGCGAGATTCTCGAGGGCTGGGGCCTCGAGGGCTCCGAGGTGCCTCTGGAGGAGGTCCTGCACCTCAAGACGGGCGTCAACTACATCGAGGACAACAACATGCTCGTCTCCGGTGAGTTCATCGATAAGCCCGACTTTGCCCAGTACAACAAGATCGTCGTGCCCGAGGACGAGGCTTACGGCGCCAATTGCATCTGGGTCAACGGTACAGTCATCGTTGCCGAGGGCTATCCGACCGTGCTCAAGGCCGTGCAGGATCTGGGCTACAAGACGCTCGTTGTCGATACCTCCGAGTACCGCAAGGTCGACGGCGGCCTCTCCTGCCTGTCGCTGCGCTTCTAATACGGTCGCTGTACTAGCTTAATGATCGCTTGACCGATGGCCCGGCACCCGATTCGGGCGTCTGGGCCATCTTTGTGCGGTCGCTTGATGGAGGGGGTGCACATAGAATGGCCTCTAAAACTTGTAACGACGAGATGATCGACCCCAATGGTCTGGATCTCTTCCGTCTGACTATGATGGTCATCACCGCGAGCATTTGCGGCGGTATCTTTTCGCTTGCCGGTGATATGGCAGCAGGCGGAGCCAATACCGGCGCGGTTATTGTCTCGTGGGGAATTTGCTTTATCGGCGTCTTTGCGCTGATGATGGTGTTCAACGGTCTGTCTCAGGCTCGCCCCGACCTGACCGGCGGCATCTATGCATATGCTGCGGCTGGCTTTGGCGATTACATTGGATTCAACTCCGCTTGGGGCTACTGGATCAGCGCGTGCCTTTCCAACGTGAGCTTTGCGCTCTTGCTGTTTAGCGCGCTGGGCTATTTCTTCCCTGCGTTTGGCACGGGCAATAATCTACTTTCCATCATCTGTGCCAGCGTGTTTTTGTGGTTCCTCACCGCCCTTGTGCTTCGCGGCGTCAAGGAGGCTGCGGGCATTAACACGATTGTTACGTTGGCGAAGTTGGTGCCACTGGGACTTTTCGTGCTGAGCATCGTGCTCCTGGGTAAGTTCAACGTCGATATCTTTATGGACAACTTCTGGGGCGAGCCGGCTGGTCCTGGGTTTGGCGAGCAAGTTGTCTCGACCATGATCGCCCTTGTCTGGGTCTTTACGGGCATTGAGGGTGCTGTTGTCATTTCGGGCCGCGCAAAGTATGTGCGCGACGTCGGTCGCTCGACGGCACTTGGATTTGCAGCTGTGTTCACGCTGTATCTGATTATCTCGATGCTATCGCTCGGCATTATGCCGCGCACGGAGATGGCGCAGCTCGCAACGCCCTCCATGGCGGGAATTCTCGAGTGCGCAATCGGCCCGGTTGGCGCTGCCATCGTAAACCTTGGCGTTATTCTCTCGTTGGTCGGCGCAATGTTGGGTTACGTCATCATTGCATCCGAGACGCCGTTTGAGGCAGCGCGTCAGGGTTCCTTTCCGCTGGCGTTTGCCAAGACGAACAAACACGACGCCCCGGTGGTGACGATTCTCGTGAGCTCCGGTATCACGCAGCTCTTCTTGATTGTGTCGTATGTGGCGGCGAGCACCTACCAGTTCTTCTATAGCTGCGCGGTCAACACGATTCTGGTTCCGTATGTCTGCTCGGCTGCTTATTACATGGTGATTGGCTGGAAGAACGAGCATCTGGACAGGCCACATGCGCCAAGTGTCGGCAAAGCGCGCTTCTTCGGTACGCTCGGCTTTATCTACACGCTGTTCCTGGTGTGGTCGACGGGTCTCCAGGGCGTCATGATCACGACGATCCTTTTTGCTCCGGCCATTCCCGTCTATATTCTGGGTGAGCGCGGCCGTGGCAAGCAGGTGCTTCCGCACCTGCACGACAAGCTGATCGCAGCGGTGGTCATTGTCGTGGCAGTCATCTCGCTGTATCTGCACTTTGCCGGCATTGCGCCGATTGTCTAAGACTATGGCGAGCTTTATTGCTTGGTAGGCCGGCGGACATCGCGTATCGGTGCTGTTTGGCATTCCATAACTGGTGTGGGTCTCTATAACGTGCCTCTGTGAGTGCCCACCAAGCCCGCGCGGGTGACATATGTTGCCAGCGCGGGCTTTTGCAGTTGCGGTGAAATAGTTCCTGTTTTTGCTGGTTAAAGCATCAAACAGGAACTATTCCACCGCAACTTGTTTTGATTCGCTGGGGGACGGAGGAAGCGACGATCCGGAATCCACCTGCACGGTCGTCGCTCCGCATCCCGTCCGTTGGCGCAAATGGTGCCAAATGTAATCTGTCCCCCTTGCACGCTTGTTCCCCTTGCAGCAATCTGTTGATTGAACGTCATTGTGTGCTCGCGGTTTCTGGGCAAGCCGTCTCGCAGCAAAGTAGACTAGATTGCCATTTCAAAAAGCCTGCTCAGAGGAGGAGCCATGCTTGAGGGTACGTATGTGGTTTCGGCCCGGACGCCGGTGGGGAGTAAACGCGGCGAGGTGACGTTTTCACATGGGGTGAACGGCGCGCTCAGGGCAGTACTAAACGTCAGGGGTCTCAATATCGCTCTCTCGAGTGCCCGCGCTGAGGGCGATTTCTTTGAACTCTCGGGTACTATCTCCCACGTCTTGATGGGCAAGGCGCCCTTTACATGCACGGGGTCGGTCGAGGGTGATCGACTCACCGCTACCGCGCGGTCGGGTTCCGTTTCGATCTCGCTGAGCGGTATGCGCAAAGAGCTTTCGGGGCGCACCGCATAAAGTTTGCGCAGGTAAACATCGGTATTTGACTTTATAAAATAGTTCAGAGCGCTATCATTTGTCGTTACGAGTTGGTTAGCCCCGGTAAACGGTTAACCGCGTCTAACGAAAGGATGAGCGCGTGAAGCTCGATACACTCGAGATTGGAAAGGACGCCGTTGTCGCATCGGTGACATCCGACGATCAGGCGCTCCGACAGCATATTTTGGACATGGGCCTAACGCCGGGCACCGAAGTCACCATGATGAAGTACGCCCCTATGGGCGACCCGCTCGAGATTCGCCTGCGTGGCTACGAGTTGACGCTGCGCAAGGACGATGCCGCTCGCATCGAGCTCGTGGGCGTTCACGACACCGATATGGGTCCGCGCGCCAACGCCGCAATCGGCACGACGGAGCATCCGGCACTCGGCGAGGGGACGTATTCGCCCCGCGCCGCGAAGACGGCCGTGCCCGAGGGCGCACCGCTGCATTTTGCCCTCGCCGGCAACCAGAACTGCGGCAAGACCACGCTGTTCAACCAGCTGACGGGCTCCAACCAGCATGTCGGTAACTTTCCTGGCGTGACGGTCGACCGCAAAGATGGCACCATCCGCAACCACCCCGAGGCAAGCGTTACCGACCTGCCCGGCATTTACTCCCTGTCGCCGTACACGGGCGAGGAGATCGTGAGCCGCCAGTTTATCCTGGATGAGCATCCCGACGCCATCATCGACATCATCGACGCTACCAACATCGAGCGCAATTTGTACCTGACGCTGCAGCTTATGGAGCTCGATCGCCCCATGGTCATCGCGCTCAACATGATGGACGAGGTGACGGCCAACGGCGGCGCCGTGGACGTCAACCTGCTCGAGAGCCTGTTGGGCGTGCCTGTTGTCCCCATTAGCGCTGCCCGCAACGAGGGCATCGGCGAGTTGGTTGATCATGCCTTGCACGTGGCGCGGTTCCGCGAGCGCCCCGGTCGCCTGGACTTCTGCGCGCCCGATGGCCCGGACGGCGGCGCGCTGCATCGCTGCATCCACGGCATCGCCAACCTTATCGAGGACCATGCCGCGACGGCGCATATTCCGGTGCGTTTTGCGGCGACCAAGCTGGTTGAGGGCGACGAGCTGGTAACCGAGGCACTTCACCTGGATCGCAACGAACTCGACGCCATCGAGCACATCATTACCCAGATGGAGGGCGAGGCCGGCACCGATCGCCTGTCCGCGCTGGCCGATATGCGCTTTAGCTTTATCGGCGACGTGTGCGGGCGTTGCGTCGTCAAGCCGCACGAGAGCCGCGAGCACGTGCGCTCCGTCAAGATCGACCGCATCCTGACGGGTCGCTATACGGCCATCCCGGCGTTCCTGGTGATCATGGGCCTCGTTTTTTGGCTGACGTTTAGCGTGATCGGCGCGGCGTTGCAGGGACTCATGGAGGACGGCATCGCTGCCATCATCGCCTCGGCCGATGCGGGTCTCAAAGCGTTCGGCACCAACGATGTGGTGCGCTCGCTGGCTGTCGACGGCGTGCTTACGGGCGTGGGCAGCGTGCTGGCCTTCCTGCCGATCATCGTCGTGCTCTTCTTGTTCCTCTCCATTCTGGAAGACTCCGGCTACATGGCGCGTGTGGCCTTTGTCATGGATAAGGTACTGCGTCGCTTTGGCCTTTCGGGCCGCAGCTTCGTCCCCATGCTCGTCGGTTTTGGCTGCACCGTGCCGGCTATCATGTCGACCCGTACGCTCCCATCCGAGCACGACCGCAAGATGACGGTCATGCTCACGCCGTTCATGAGCTGCTCGGCCAAGTTGCCGGTCTACGGTCTGCTGTGCGGGGCGTTTTTCCCGCAGGCGACGGTACCCGCCATGGTCTCGCTCTATCTGATCGGCATCGCGGTCGGTTGCATCGCGGCTTTGGTGCTCAACCGCACGGCATTTAAGGGCGACCCGGTGCCGTTTATCATGGAGCTTCCCAACTACCGCCTGCCGAGCGTCAAGACGACGGTGATGCTGGCATGGGATAAGGCAAAGGACTTTATCACCAAGGCCTTCACCATCATCTTTGCCGCTACCGTGGTCATCTGGTTCCTTCAGACGTTCGACATTCGCTTTAATGTGGTCGCCGATCAGTCGCAAAGCTTGCTTGCCGGTCTGGGTAGCATCATCGCGCCGGTGTTGGCCCCGCTCGGTTTTGGCGACTGGCGTGCATCCACGGCGCTCGTCACGGGACTTATTGCCAAAGAGAGCGTCATCTCGACGCTCACGGTGCTTTTGGGCGCAACCTCTCCCGCGGCACTGTCAGCCATGTTTTCGCCGTTTACCGCCTACGTGTTCTTGGTCTTTACGCTGCTGTACCCGCCTTGCGTGGCGTCCATCGGCGCCGTCAAGAGCGAGTTGGGCGCGCGCTATGCCGTTGCCGTGTTCGCGTTTCAGGTGACGGTCGCCTGGATCGTGGCGTTTGTCGTGCATTCGGCGGGCATATTGCTGGGGCTGGCTTAGTTATTTATTGACGGCGCAACCTCTGTGTGCCGAATTGTTTTCGGCCCCGCATCTGTTGCTGACGGATGCGGGGCCGTTGCTATATAATCGCCTCCGCTCAAAATGATTGGAGATGTTATATATGACTCAGGCAAGACAAGATGGCATCTCACTCAAGCAGTGGCTCCCGCTTATCGGGCTCGCCTGCTGCGCGTTCGTGTTCAACACGTCGGAGTTTATGCCCATCGGCCTTCTGACTGATATCGCCGCGTCGTTCTCGCTCACCGAGGCCCAAGCCGGCATCATGATCTCGGTCTACGCCTGGGGTGTCATGCTGCTGTCGCTGCCGCTTATGGTGTTTGCCTCGCGCTTTGAGTTCAAGCGTATGCTGCTCGGTGTGCTCGCCGTGTTTTCTCTGGGTCAGTTCCTGTCCGCTGTGGCACCGACATATCCCATCCTGGTCTGTGCGCGCCTGGTGGTCGCCTGCGCGCATGCCGTGTTCTGGTCGGTCGCCTCGATCATGGCTTCGCGCCTGGTCGACGCCCGCCACGGGGCGCTCGCCATCAGCATGATCGCTACGGGCTCGTCCATCGCGCAGATCTTTGGCCTGCCGATCGGCCGCGCCATCGGACTGGCCGTGGGCTGGCGCATGACATTCGCCGCGGTCGGGGCCCTCTCGGCTGTCGCGGTTGTCTACCAGGCCGCGGTGTTCCCGGCCATGCCGGCGGGCGAGCGCTTTACCGTCAAACAGCTGCCCGAGCTGCTCAAGAACCCGTTCCTGATTGCGCTCTACGCGGTCACGGTCTTTATGGCGACCGGCTATTATGCGGGTTACAGCTATATCGAGCCGTTCCTGGCGCAGGTCGCGCACGTCGACGCAAGCGCTATTACCATGACGCTGACGGCGTTTGGCTGCTCTGGTCTGCTCGGAAGCTGGCTGTTTGGCCGCCTGTTCGATGGGCATCGCTTCCCGTTCTTGGCTATCACGCTCTCCGGCGTGCCGGTGGCTCTGCTGCTCGTGGGTCCGGTCGCATCGTCGCTCGTAGCAGTGCTTGCCGTCTGCGCGCTATGGGGCTGCTGCTCCACGGCCTTTAACGTTGCGTTCCAGGCCGAGCTCATCAAGTACACACCGGCGGATTCGTCGGCCGTCGCCATGTCGATCTTCTCGGGCCTGTTTAACCTCGGCATCGGCACGGGCACCGCAATCGGCGGCGCCGTGGTTTCGGGTCCCGGTATCGCTTGGATTGGCTTTGCGGGCGGGGCGATTACCGTCGTGGGCGTCATCCTTGCCATCACCGTACTGTTCCCAGCCATACGCCGCGCAAAGCCCGTCGCCTAATCACGTCCCCTCATCAGCTGCGGTGGAATAGCTCCTGTTTAAGGCCTCTGAAGGCCCAAGCAGGAATTATTTCACCGCAACTTATTTTGGGGGAGAGGATACAAGCCGGGCATACAATGGATATCGTTGTGTTGAGCTTACCGGGAGGTTGCTATGTGGGCATACGAGACGACGTTCTATCAGATCTATCCGCTGGGCTTTTGCGGAGCTCCGCGCGAAAACGCCGCTCCCGTTGCCGAGGATGAACTCGCCCAGGCTGTCAACGCTGCGCCCAACCCCGATGCACCCATCATGAAGATCGCCCAATGGGCTGACTACCTGCAAGAACTCGGCGTTGGCGCTGTGCTCATCAACCCGCCGCTCGAGTCCGATAGCCATGGCTACGATACGCGCAGCCTGCGCCATATCGACCGTCGCCTGGGTGGGGATGCCGATTTTGCCGCCGTGTGCGAGACGCTGCACGCCCATGGCATCCGCGTGGTGCTTGATGCCGTCTTCAACCACGTCGGTCGTGGCTTTTGGGCCTTCCGCGACGTGCAGGAGCGTAAGTGGGACTCGCCCTACAAGGATTGGTTCCATATCAGCTTTGACGGTGACTCGTGCTACGGCGATGGTTTTTGGTATGAGGGCTGGGAGGGCCATTTTGAGCTCGTGAAGCTCAACCTACAAAACCCCGCCGTGGTCGATTACCTGCTTGAGTCCGTGCGTCACTGGGCCGAGGTCTTTAGCATCGACGGTCTGCGCTTGGACGTCGCCTATATGCTCGACCGCGACTTCATGCGTCGTTTGCATAGCTTTGCTCGTGAGCTCAAGCCCGACTTCGTGCTGATCGGCGAGACACTCCACGGCGACTACAACCAGATCGTCAACGACGAGATGCTCGACTCCTGCACCAACTACGAGTGCTACAAGGGCCTGTACTCCAGCTTTAACTCGGTCAATATGTTCGAGATCGCCCACTCGCTGCACCGCCAGTTTGGCGGCGATCCGTGGTGCATCTACCGCGGCAAGCACCTGCTGTCGTTTGTCGACAACCACGATGTGCCGCGCCTGGCGAGTATCCTCACCGACAAGCACTGCCTGCGTCCCGCCTATGGCATGCTCTTTGGCATGCCGGGCATCCCGTGCGTCTACTACGGCAGCGAGTGGGGAATTACCGGTGAAAAGGGCGGCCCCGATGGCGACTGGGCGCTACGCCCTGCGCTCGATGAGCCTGCGCCCAACGAGCTGACGGCATTTATTACACAGCTCGCGCACCTGCGCTCGGCAAACGATGCAGCAGCACGTGCTCTCAACTATGGCGCGTACCGTAACGTGGTGATCCAGAACAAGCAACTGTTGTTTGAGCGCGCCTGCGACGACGCGACGGTGCTCGTGGCGGTGAACGCCGTGGATGAGGCCTATACCTTTGACGCCGGCGAGCTCAACGGGTCCTTTATCGACCTGCTTGCCGACGATACGCCGGCGGTCGAGCTGACGGGCACACTTGAACTTGCGCCCTACGAGGTGCGTTATCTGCTGAGGGCCTAGCTCATGGCTGCGTCCGACGAGGGCTATCAACATATTGAGCATGGGTTTGAGCCTGTGTTCGACCGGCACTCGCGCGTTTTGGTGCTCGGGTCGTTTCCCTCGGTGCTTTCGCGCGCCAATGCCTTCTACTATGGCAATCCGCAGAACCGCTTTTGGCGCGTGATGGCCGCGTGCCTCGGTGTGCCCGTGCCGCCCAACGAGGGCGATCCTTTGGCAAGCGGTGAGCCCGCGACGCTCGATGCCTCCATTGCTGCCAAGCGATCCATGCTTCTCGACGGCGGCGTGGCCCTGTGGGATGTGATTGAGAGTTGCGACATTAAGGGCTCGAGCGACGCGAGCATTCGCAACGTTGTGCCGGCACATATCGAGCGCATTGCCGGCGCCGCTTCCATTGAGCAGGTGATATGCAACGGTGGTACAGCTGGCCGGCTCTACAAGCGCTATCTACAAGAACGCACCGGGCTGCCGGCCATCGTTCTGCCGTCGACAAGTCCCGCCAATGCCGCCTGGCGCCTAGAACGTCTTGTTGAGCGTTGGCGCGAAGCCGTTGACTGGGCGGCACTGTAATTTAGATATCTGATTGGGCGCGGGTGCCGAGGCGTTTCATGATGGCATGCCAGATCGGTGCGGGCAGTGCAGGCTTGACGCGCACCATGCCGTCGGCATCGACGCCACCGGCATTGCCACCGCCAAGCAGCTGCGCATGCTCAATGGAGCAGCCCATGCGCACGGCGCCCACAAGATTATCCATCGCTTCCGAAAAAGGCCGGCGCAAGAGGCCCATGCGCGGGGAGCGACGAAGCGCCGCAATGCCGCTGCCGGCGCAGATGACAACGCCGCCACACCACAATTGGCCCTGGCGCTCGCATGCCTTGTGCAGACGAACGGCGGCCCCTCGCGCCTGCTCAGCGCCCTCTTGTGCGGCTTGAATCATGGCATAGACACGTGTTCCCGTACCGCCAAGGCGATCGAGTATCTGCTCGACAGCGATCATAGCCTCATCGTCAAATGCATCATCAACAGCGAGCACCATGCCATCGACTGCACCAACGCCATCTGCCTTCAAGTTGACCGGGTGGGGGAGCGCGGTGCCGGAAAGCTGTGCATAGGCGGCGATGGCATCCTGCAGGTCCCAGAGCAAAAACTCAAGATCGGCGCTATCGGGAATGCTGATATACGCAATGGTCTGCAACGTTTTTGGTGCATCGCCGCGTGCGGTCGTCTCCATGCCGCCTCCTTTCCGGTTGGTTTCCGTTTAGGTTACACCGTCTGACGGCGCCCCGCCGCGCTATCCTAGTGCAACCCTTACGAAAGGAACGCCATGCGCCTGCCTATGAATACCTCGCTTGCCACGCTCAAGCCCTCCGGCATCCGCCGAATCAACGCGCTCGCCGTCCAGCACTCGGGATGCATCGCGCTCGCGCTTGGCGAGCCCGATTTTCCCACGCCCGATGTGATTAGCGCCGAGGTGACCGCCGCGCTGGATCGCGGCGACACGCACTATCCGCCCAACAACGGTCGCCCCGCCCTGCGCGAGGCGCTGTCTGCCTACATGGGTGACGCGGGCCTTGCGTTTTCGGCCGACGAGGTCATCCTGACCGACGGCGCGACCGAGGCCCTGTCGGCAACATTCATGGCTATGCTCAACCCCGGTGACGAGGTCATTATCCCCACGCCGGCCTTTGGCCTGTACGAAAGCATCGTCGTGGCCAACCACGCCAAAGCAGTCTTTTTGGATACGGAGCCTACGCAATTCCAGATCGATGAGGAGGCGCTTCGTGCCTGCGTGACGCCGGCGACTAAGGCCATCGTCATCTGCTCGCCCAACAATCCCACGGGCTGCATCCTCGACGCGGCATCGCTCGACGCCGTGGCACACGTGGCGGAGCAGGCAGGCATCTACGTGGTCTGCGACGACGTGTACAACCGCCTCGTCTATGTGGATGGCTACGAGCGCTTTGCCCAGCGCCACCCGGAGCTACGCGAGCAGACGGTGGTCATCGAGAGCTTCTCCAAGCCCTGGGCCATGACCGGCTGGCGCTTAGGTTGGCTTGCAGCCGCAGCCCCCGTCATCGCCGAGATCGCAAAAGCTCACCAATACCTAGTATCGAGTGCCGTCTCCTTTGAGATGGACGCCGCAGCGCGAGCCCTGACCGTCGACCCAACCCCCATGCTCAAAGTCTACCGAGCCCGCCGCGAACGCGTGCTCGCAGCCTTAAACGCCATGGGCCTCGACGTAGTAGAGCCCGCAGGAGCCTTCTACGCCTTCCCCAGCATCAAACAGTACGGCCTAACCAGCGAAGACTTCTGCATCAAAGCCATCAAAGAAGCCAACGTAGCCCTAGTCCCGGGCGACTGCTTCGGCACCGAAGGCCACATCCGCCTAAGCTACTGCGTAAGCGATGAAAACTTGGACGAAGGCCTCCGTCGCCTGTCCACCTTCGTTTCAACCTTATAGCCATTAGGGACGCAACACATCAGCCCACCGACCCAAGCATCATGAGTGGGGCGCGCCGCTCAACGGAAAACCGGGCTGCCCCAAAGTCACCGCAGGCACGCGCCTGGCCTTCGGCGGAGCGTGCCGGATGGTGGAATTGTGTGCAGCCCGGTTTTCCGTTGACCGACGCCGGGGTCCCCGCCATAATACTTTCGGTTCACGCACGAATCCGCTGCCAGAGACAGCCGGTGCAAACGGGCATCGCCCGCGAGCTTAATGGGATATCCCGCCAGCCGAGGTGGTCGAGTAGATATGTCTTCTCGCCCCCGTCGCTCATGCAGCGCGGGGGCTTTCTTTTTGGACATGCCCCCGTCACGTCCTTGTGGCGGACCGTGCCCGGAAAGAATTCGAGGAGGTGTAATTCATGCCCCAGCAGTACAAAATCGACAAGGTTGCAGAGATCGAGTCCCGTATCGCCGAGAACGCCGGTCTGTTCGTCGTCAACTACAACGGTCTGACGGTTAAGCAGGCTCAGGAGCTGCGTCATCAGCTTCGCGAGTGCGGCGCCGAGATGAAGGTCTACAAGAACAACCTGGTCAAGATCGCTCTCAAGAACCAGGAGCAGCCCGAGCTCGACGAGATCCTCGCCGGCCCTGTCGCTTATGTGTTCTACGAGACCGAGCCGGTCGAGGCCGCTAAGGCCCTTAAGGACTTCTCCGCTAAGTCCAAGGGCGTCCTTGAGATCAAGGGCGGTATCTCCGACGGCAAGGCCGTTTCCGCTGATGATGTTAAGGCTATCGCCGAGCTGCCCACCAAGGATCAGCTTCTCGGCCAGATCGCCGGTCTCATCTCCGGTTTCGCTCGCGACATCGCTGTCTGCGTCAACGGCGTTTCCTCTGGTCTCGCTCGTTCGATCCAGCAGGTCTCCGAGCAGAAGGCAGCCTAGTCGCTGTTTTCACCCGCGGCGGCAACGCCGCACCCCAGGCGCATTCGCGCCGTGTTTTAACTGATCTCCGTGCACAGACACGGAAACCGAAAGGACTTAGAAATGGCTAAGCTTACCACCGATGAGATCATCGATGCTCTTAAGGAAATGACCCTTCTCGAGGCTTCCGAGCTCGTTAAGGCTATCGAGGACACCTTCGGCGTTTCCGCCGCTGCTCCTGCCGCCGTTGTCGCCGCTCCCGCTGCTGGCGCTGCTGAGGCCGAGGAGAAGACCGAGTTTGACGTCGTGCTCGAGGGCTTCGGCGACAACAAGATCCAGGTCATCAAGGCCGTCCGTGAGCTCACCAACCTTGGCCTGAAGGAGGCCAAGGAGGTCGTCGAGGGCGCTCCCAAGGCTGTTCTCGAGGGTGCCAAGAAGGAGGACGCCGAGGCTGCCAAGGAGAAGCTCGAGGCTGCTGGCGCTGCTGTCACCCTCAAGTAATCAGGCTTTCTCGCCAGATTTCTTTGCAGACGGGGTTCGCATTGCGAGCCCCGTCTTTTTTTGTTATGCCCCCTCTATTTTGCTGGCTCGGCATGCAAATTACTGCCGTTTGCAGTGCTTTGGGGTCACTACCGTTGGGCGATAAAATTGCACCGTTCGAGCAATAATTTGCGTTGACCTGCTGAAGAATGGCGTTTGCCTAGCGGTAGCGCCTGGTCCCGGCGGTAAGATATTTCAGTATCGCAATTTGGTCTGCGGCTGCCGTGCCGCACGCACAGGGCGCATCCTGCGCCTGCGAAAGGATCCTTGAATACTATGAAGGCAATCATCCCCGCCGCCGGTCTTGGCACGCGTTTTCTGCCTGGCACCAAGTGCACGCCCAAAGAGATGCTGCCGGTGCTCGACAAGCCGGTCATCCAGTACGTCGTTGAGGAGGCGCTCGAGCCCGAGGAGGTCGATGATGCCATTATCGTTACTTCTCCCGGCAAGCCCGAGCTGCTGAGCTACTTCCAGCCCGATCGCTCGCTCGAGAACCTGCTGCGCGAGCGCGGCAAGAACGCCTATGCCGATGCCGTCGCCCACGCTGGCGGTATGCCGGTCGACTTCCGTTATCAGTACGAGCCCAAGGGCCTCGGTCATGCCATCCGCTCTGCCGCCGACGCTGTGGCAGGGGAGAACTTCCTGGTTCTTCTGGGCGACTACGTTGTTCCCAACCGTGACATCTGCGACAAGATGCTTGCCGTCTCCAAGGAGCACGGCGGCGCTTCTGTTATCGCCGTTGCCGCGTGCGCTCCCGAGGAGGTCAGCCGCTACGGCGTGATCGCCGGCGAGCGCGTGGGTTCGCTCGAGGGCGCCGAGGACGTTGCCGATGGCGAGCCGGGCGCCGTGTGGCGCATTGGCGGTCTGGTGGAGAAGCCTGCCCCCGAGGCGGCTCCGTCCAACCTGTACATCGTTGGTCGTTACCTGCTGAGCCCGCTGGTCATGGACCTGCTGGCCGATCAGCAGGCCGGCAAGGGCGGCGAGATCCAGCTGACCGACGCCATGGCACGTTCGCTCGATCGCGAGGCCATGTACGCTGTCGTCATCGACCCGCTGTCGGGCTACGACACCGGTACCCCCTCTGGCTGGATGGCCACCAACGCCCTCATGGCTGCAAGCGACCCTCGCTTTGCAAGCGCCTTCTGGGACGCCATCGACGAGCGCGGCGGCTTGATGCGCAAGTAAGCCTTTGGGCAACGATATTTACGGGTGCGGACCTCGGTTCGCGCCCGTTTTTTATAAGAGCTGCGATTGCCGGCTCTCTGTTCACAGAAAATATATGAACAGATGTTCGATACACATACATCTACCTGCGTATTTTCCGTCGAAAAACTTTGCTACTCCAAAAACTCAATCACGTCAAGGCTTTTCTTGCCCAACGGTCGGTACCTGATAAACTATTAGGTTGCGATAACTGGCGAAGCTATGCCTCGCCAATCCACCGAGCATTTCCGTGAAGGAGGAAAAACCTGGTGACCTACGCATACACTGCCACTGAGCGCAAGCGCGTCAGCTTCGGGAAAATCCCGGAGGCCATGGAGCTCCCCAACCTTATCTCTGTTCAAAGGGAATCCTTTGAGCGTTTTAAGGACGAGGGCCTTCGTGAGGCATTCAAGGAATCCAGCCCCATCCAGAGCCAGAACCATGTTCTCGAGGTTACCTTCGGCGAGCATCAGTTCGGCGACCCCGCGCACACCGTCGAGGAGTGCCGCGAGAAGGACATGACCTATCAGGCTCCGCTTCTGACCGACGTCCGTCTTACCAACAAGGAGACCGGCGAGATCAAAGAGCAGCTCGTCTTCATGGGCGACTTCCCCATGATGACCGATCAGGGTACCTTCATCATCAACGGTACCGAGCGTATCGTCGTCTCGCAGCTCGTCCGTTCCCCGGGCGTGTACTACAGCTCCGAGATGGATTCGGGCAAGCAGATCTACAAGGCACAGATCATCCCGTCCCGCGGTGCCTGGCTCGAGTTTGAGGTCGACAAGCGCGACCAGCTCATGGTCTCCATCGACCGTAAGCGCAAGCAGAGCGCCACGATGTTCCTGCGCGCCCTTGGCATCGCCGTCACCAACGACGACATCATCGAGCTGCTCGGCAACTCCGATGTGATCAAGCGCACCCTGGAGCGCGACACCGCCCTTACCCGCGAGGACGCCCTCATCGAGATCTACCGTCGCCTGCGCCCGGGCGAGCCTCCCACTGTGGACGCTTCCCGCAGCCTGCTCGAGGGCCTGCTCTTCAACCCGCAGCGCTACGACCTGGCCCGCGTCGGTCGTTACAAGGTCAACAAGAAGCTCAACCTCACTACCGAGGAAGAGGTCACGGTGCTCACCGACGAGGACATCGTCGCGACGCTGCGCTACCTGCTGTCCCTCGCTGCTGGCGAGCAGGGCTTCAAGGTCGACGATATCGACCACTTTGGCAACCGCCGCATCCGCACCGTCGGCGAGCTCGTCGCCAACCAGTTCCGTATCGGCATGAGCCGTATGGAGCGCGTCGTCCGTGAGCGCATGAGCTCCCAGGACATCGACGAGATCACCCCGCAGTCGCTCATCAACATCCGTCCGATCGTGGCCTCCATCAAGGAGTTCTTCGGTTCCTCGCAGCTCTCGCAGTTCATGGACCAGGCGAACCCCCTGACCGGTCTGACCCACAAGCGCCGTCTGTCCGCACTCGGCCCTGGTGGTCTTGCCGGCCACAAGTCCGGCTCCAGCCGCCGCACCAACGTGCCGACGGCCGTCCGCGACGTTCACAACTCGCACTACAGCCGCATGTGCCCGATCGAGACCCCCGAAGGCCCCAACATCGGCCTGATCGGCTCGCTCGCCCTCTACGCCCGCGTCAACGAGTACGGCTTCATCGAGGCCCCGTTCCGTCGCGTCGAGAACGGCGTTGCCACCGACCAGATCGACTGGATGACCGCTGACGAGGAAGAGAAGCACGTCATCGCGCCGGCCAACACGCCGCTCGATCCCAAGACCAACGAGTTCATCACGACCGATGCCGAGGGCAAGATCGTTCGTCCGCACACCGCGATCGCCCGTACCCGCGACTTCGACGGCTCCTTCGGCGCTCCCGCTGACGTGCCCGTCGAGGACGTCGACTACATGGACGTCTCGCCGCGTCAGATGCTCTCCGTCGCAGCCACGCTGATCCCGTTCCTTGAGCACGACGACGCCAAGCGTACGCTCATGGGCGCCAACATGCAGCGTCAGGCCGTGCCGCTGGTTCACCCCGCCGCTCCCTATGTCGGTACCGGCATGGAGCGTCGCGCCGCCCTGGACTCCGGCGAGGTCACCCTGGCCAAGAACGCCGGCGAGGTCATCTTTGCCGACGCCTCCAAGATTATCGTCAAGCACGCTGGCGGCATGGACGAGTATCACCTGGCCAAGTACCAGCGTTCCAACCAGTCCACCTGCATCAACCACCGTCCGCTCGTGCGCGTCGGTGACACCGTTGAGCAGGGCGAGCCTCTGGCCGACGGTCCTTCGACCGATCATGGCGAGCTCGCACTGGGCCAGAACCTCACCGTGGCATACATGCCGTGGGAAGGCTTCAACTACGAGGACGGTATCGTCGTGTCCGAGCGCCTGGTGGCCGAGGACCTGCTGACGACCATCAATATCACCCGTCACGAGATCGACGCCCGCGACACCAAGCTCGGCCCCGAGGAGATCACCCGCGAGATCCCGAACCTCTCCGAAGACATGCTTGCCAACCTCGACGAGGACGGCATCATCCGCATCGGCGCCGAGGTCGGCCCTGGCGACATCCTGGTCGGCAAGGTCACGCCTAAGGGCGAGAGTGCTCTGACTGCCGAGGAGCGCCTGCTGCGCGCCATCTTCGGTGCCAAGGCTCACGACGTTCGCGACACCTCCCTTAAGATGCCTCACGGCGCTTACGGCCGCGTCATCGACGTCGTCCGCTTTAGCCGCGAGAACGGCGACGACCTGGCCCCCGGCGTTAACGAGCAGGTGCGCGTCTACGTCGCCCAGCGTCGTAAGATCCAGCAGGGCGATAAGATCGCCGGCCGCCACGGCAACAAGGGCGTTATCTGTAACGTTCTGCCGGTCGAGGACATGCCCTACATGGCTGACGGTACCCCGATCGACGTTATCCTCAACCCGCTGGGCGTTCCTTCGCGTATGAACGTCGGCCAGCTGCTCGAGTGCCACCTTGGCTGGGCTGCCGCCTGCGGTTGGGATACTGAGCAGGCCGACTCCGACAAGTATGTCCCCGGTCCGTTCTTTACGGCGACCCCCGTCTTCGACGGCGCCCATGAGGACGAGATCGCCGAGGTCATCCGCCGCGCCAATAAGAACATGGTCAACCTGGCCACCGAGCGCCTGGGCGACCACATGCGCACCGACTTTGTCACCCAGCTGGACGAGCGCGGCAAGACCCGCCTGTTCGACGGCCGCACCGGTGAGGAGTTCCGCGAGCCCATTACCGTGGGTACGTCTTACATCCTCAAGCTCGGCCACATGGTCGACGACAAGATCCACGCGCGTTCGACGGGCCCCTACAGCCTGGTTACCCAGCAGCCCTTGGGCGGTAAGGCCCAGTTCGGCGGCCAGCGCTTTGGTGAGATGGAAGTTTGGGCACTGTACGCGTACGGTGCTTCCA
>URZR01000008.1 GCA_900552425.1 uncultured Collinsella sp.
TGCTGCAGCAGACCCGTCTCCGTATCCATCGAAAGCACCGTGCAATCGGCCGTAAGGCCCGTCTGCAAGCGCACGGCCACACTGGGCGCCAGCTCGCGACCAAAGGCGGTCGCGCCGTACAGAATGGCCTCGGGCTTGCGCTCGGCTACCAAATCGCAGATCAAGCGAGCGTAGACCTCCGCGTCGTTCTGACGCAGGCGCTCGTCACGACAGACCAGAACTTCGTCCGCACCGGCGCAAATCAGATGCTCCAGGTCCCCGAGTGAGCCCTCGGGGCTCATGCCGACCAGTGCCACCAGACGGCAGCCGCGGGCATCGGCAAGCTCGCGCCCCTTGCCCATGAGCTCGAAGGCCACGGATGCAACGGCATCGTGCTCGTCAGTCTGCACGAAGATCCAGATGCCTCGATATGCGTCAAGGTCTGCCGCGCCGGCGGCCTCGTCGCGCTCAATCGAGATGGCGTTGACGGGGCAGGCGTCGACGCACCCACCGCACAGGATACAGCCGTCGGTTACGCGGGCACAGCGATTGGGGCGCTCACCCTCCACCACAATGCCGCCCGAGGCGCAGGCGCGAACGCAGCGACCGCAGCCGATACAGGCTTCGCTATCGATAATCAGCCCGCTCATCTATGCCATCCCCTCGATAATCTTGGCAAGTTTTACCGCCTGCTCGGACGCCGTTCCCTCGACGGCCTCGCACGTTTGGTCACGGTCGGGCACAAACGAGCGCACGACCTGCGTCGGTGATCCGGCAAGGCCGCAACGCGAGGGGTCGGCGTTTACGTCGGCAGCGCTGGCCACGCGCACGTCTGCATCCTCGGCCGCGCGAATACCGGCAATACTCGGCATGCGCAGCTGGCCAATCTCCTTGGCAGTCGTCATCGCACACGGCATCTCCAGGTACACCGTCTCCTCGCCGGCATCGCAGCCGTGAACGAGCGCCAGCGAGCCACACGTCGTAAATCCCGCGCTCTGCACACAGCTCACGTCGGTCACGCAGGGGACCCCAAAGGCGCCGGCCAGCTCGGGGCCGATCTGGGCCGTATCGCCGTCCACTGCCATCTTGCCGCAGATGAGCAGGTCAAAGTCCTCATCGAGTGCCTCGATGCCGCATTTGAGGGCATAGGTGGTGGCTAGGGTATCGGCGCCCGCAAAGGCGCGATCGGTCAGCAGCAGCGCGTCGTCGGCACCGCGGGCGATGCAGTCGCGCAGCAGCGATTCGGTCGCGGGGATGCCCATCGACACCACCGTCACACGCACGTCCATGCCAAAGCCGATAAAGTCGTCCTTCAGCGCTAGCGCACATTCGAGGGCACTTGCATCGAAGGGATTAATGACCGCCTGCTTGCCATCACGCACGATAGTATTGGTCTTGGGGTCCATCTTGACCTCGGTGCTTCCGGGCACCGCCTTGACGCACACCACCATATGGAAATCACTCATCTTCACGCGCCCCCTTTCTGGACGAGTTCATCCAAGAGCTTCTCCGTAAACAGGTTGCCGCGACCCAGCTGGCCGGCAGGATCGAGCTGGAGTTTGAGGCGCGCCGACTCAACCATGGCCTCGTGGCCGTACATCGTCTCCAAGAAGCCCGCCTTGATCTTGCCGACGCCGTGTTCTGCGGAGACGGCGCCGCCCATAGCCGTGACCTCGGAAGCCCACTGGGCAAAGAGTTCTCCGCCGCGGCGATAATCCTGCGCATCGCGCGGCAGGATGTTCACATGCAGATGGTTGTTACCGATGTGCCCCCAGGCGGCAGATTCAAGCCCACTTTCGGCCAACGTGCGGCGATAAAGGGCGATGACATCGGCCAGGCGCGCGTTGGGCACCGACATATCCGACCCCAGCTTGGTAATGGTGGGGTCGGTGCGGCGACGCTCGTCGATGAGCATGTTGACGCTCTCGGGCACCGCATGGCGGAAGAATCGCTGACACTCGCGATCGACCTCGGTGCGCGCGACCCATGTCGCATCGTCGCGGCCGCCCGCAAGCTCCAGCACCCATCCCAAGTGGTACAGCTCCTCGGTCGCCTGCGCCTCGTCATCGCAATCGAGCTCCACGTAGACACAGACCTTGGCCTCTTTGTCGAGCGCCGGCAGCGAGGCAAACGCCGTCGACTGCTCGCGCTGGCGACGTAGAATATCCAGGGCGCCAGCATCGAAGTACTCGATGGCAGCCGCATGGGACAGGACAGGGCGCACGGAATCGGTAAAGGACACCGCCTTGTCCTCGCTATCGAAAAAGCAACTCACACCCCAAACGACCGCAGGCGCCGCCTGCAGGGCAATCTCGAGCTCGGTGATAACGCCGAGCGTGCCGCACGCGCCGATAAAGAGGTCGATGGCGTCCATATCGTCCGCAACGAAATAGCCTGAGGCATTTTTTGTCTCGGGCATGGTATAGCCGGGAAGATCGAGCTCGAGCGTACGGCCCGCTGCCGTCACGAGCGACAGGTGGCGGCCCTGGGTAAAAGCCTCGCCGCGCTGAAGCTCAAGCAAATCGCCATCAGCCAGTGCGACGTGGAGTCCCGTGATATGTGGGCGCATGGGGCCGTAAGCGTAGCTGCGGGCGCCGGAGGCGTTGCATGCCGCCATGCCACCCAGACAGGCAGATGCCTCGGTGGGATCGGTGGGAAAGAACTGCTCGGGGGACTCTTGGAACTCCTCGTAGGCCTCAAGCGATGCCTGGTCCCAACCAGCGGTCGGCAGTACCTTCTTGCTCAGCTGCTTACGCAGCTCCGAGAGCACAACGCCCGGCTCCACGCGCAGCAGAAATTGGCCTTGTTCATCGCGGCGAAGGCCCAAGTAGCGATTCATACGGGAAGTATTGAGGATATGCCCACCGTGGGGCACGGCACCGGCGGCAAGGCCGGTTCGGGCGCCCTGAACCGTTACCGGGACACGCTCGGCATGGAGCGTTTCCAAAATGGCACGGACCTCGTCTTCCGTTGTCGGAAACGAGATGCTCGATGCTTCGCCCGATGCACGAGATTCATCGCGGCCATACTCTTCGAACTCATCGGTGAAGGGTTTAATGGTTGCAGACACGCGAACTCCCCCTTTAGCTAACTACAGTGTTTGCAGGGAGATGTTACCGCATCGTTTCGTCGACGTGTTCGAGACCGTCTCCATAATTGGCGATTTTTACGTTTGTGCAATTCGGCGAACGGCAAGGCTTCCTCGGCAGACGATGCTTTTGACACATATCGCCCCGCCGTCGCCGACCGCTCGATTGTCGCTCGAAAAAAGTTGAAGTAATTTTTTCCACCTTTTACCTGCGGAGATGTCAATCCGTCAAGCATTTGGTCAGAAATTGGTCAAGTAGCGGCTGATACGGTCGGCGTCGACAGCCAAAACCGATAGAAGTTTTGGCCCCAGAAGCAGGGAGGTTCCCATGGCATATTACTGGCCCCAGTACGGCGTCGCCATCGAGGTCGACGACGATCCCTATCTCCTGCCTTTCGACGAAGAGGCGTTCCCCGATACGGCGGTCTACCACGTCACCACCGATGTTATCTGCGACCCCGAGTCGTTCTCGGCGCTCGCCCACCACATCGCGCGTATCCACGATATCGAGCTCCCTCACGACTTTGACGAGCTCATCTACTCGCGCCGCCTGATGCTTCACATGCTCTTTGGAGCGGACCCGTCCACGTTCGCACGTGTCTACACCACCAAGGACGCCGCATGAGTGCGAAGAAGCCGCCCCGCCTCGCAGGACTGGGGCGTCGCAAGAAACTCGTCGTTGTCTGCCTGGCTATCGTCTGCGCCCTCATCGCCGTAGGGCTATACGCCTGGCAGTCGCAGCCCGTGCCCGAAGCGGGCGCCTCAGTCACGACGGCAGAGGGCAAATCGCGACAAGAAATCCAAGATGAGCTCGATGCCATCGTCCGCGACAACATGATGACGATTTCGGTCGCGCCGGTCGCTCAGCTACAGGAGGACGGCAAGCTGCGCGTCAACGTGCAAAACGTCCAAGACAATAAATTTCCCCAGCGATTCCGCGTCATCCAAAACGACGAGACCATGTACGAATCCGGTGTGGTCGAGACCGGCAAGACAATCGAGACGTGCCCCGCCGGCGACATCAAAGAAGGCGAGGCATACATCGAGATCCAGGCACTCGATGCCAAGACCCTCGACAGCCACGGCAATCCGACACGTGTCAAGGTACGGGTTGAGCAAGCCGAGAACTAGCTTTTTCGGCCGACGCGGCACCGCACGCAATTCACCAGCATTCGTCCAATCATCGCGGGGACGGCCCGCGGCGAATAGAAAGGAACGGCCATGGACATCACCAGGAACATGAACGGAGCCAGAGCGCTCGTCGTGGGCGCAGGGCTCGCGCTCGCGCTCGCAATGGGCGCCGCCCCGACGCCAGCTCTGGCAGCCGGGCGCGTTGGAACCACGAAAGTAATGGTCAGGACCGAGATCGACAACGTAGAGTTCAAAGTTCCGACGGTTATTCCCTTCGTCGCCAAGGCCGACGGCACGCTTCAGGGCCCCTCAGAAGACGCGACCACCATCGACAATCATTCGGCCTACGGCATCCATGTCACCAACATGAAGATCGACGCCATGAACACCTGGACCATTGCCGCCGACGCCAAGGCCGGAACCGCGCAGAATTCCATCGACTTTAAGGTCGGCCCCGACGGTGCACTCCAGAACGCCAGCGCCGCAATGCAGGAGACGGGCCTCGATCTTTCCAAGAATGCAGCCTTCGACATGGGCTACCAGGGCATTGCCGGCGGCACGGACATAATTAAGCTCAAGACAAGCGGAAACGTCGCCCGCGTCACGCGCGACATCTTCCGCGTAACCGGCGAAGGCGATCAGGTTGCAACGATCACCTGGACGGTCGAGCCCGGTGCGCACACGGCATAAGGCCGTCGCCCTGGCCGCCGCCGTCAGTATCCTAGCGTTTGGGCCAGCCATGGCCTTTGCCCAGCAAGAACAGGCGCAGGCCGCCACGCAAGTGACGGTCGACCTCTCGGAGCTCGACCGCGGCAACTGCAAGGAACCGTTGGCACAGACAGACGACAGACGATGGCTCTTGGCAGCAGGCGCCACGGCAGCAGGCGCGGGAACCGCCGGCCTCGGTCTGCACATCAAACGCAGCCAGAAACGAAACACGGACAGGCCGCACTAAATTAGCTAAGGAGACCCCATGGCATCGAAGAACCTTTTGCCCGTCGTCGCACTCTGCGGCGCGCTCGCAACCGGAACGCCTGTCGCCGCTTGGGCGACTCCCGTCATGGCAGATTCCTTACCAGCAGCCCTAAGCTCCGCACCAAATCCGTCGAGCGCCATTGCGTGCAAGCGTTTTTCGATCGCACAGGCCGCAATCTCAACCTCGGGATGCCTTCGTCGTAATACGGACGGCTCGATAGTCGTGGATATCAATCGTTCGAACAAGGCAAACGGCTCCCAGGCGGGGTGCGCCGTCTGCACGTGGCGCTCGATTGTGCTCGATGCAGATGGCGATCCGTGCGATTTGGGGTTGCGCATCGATATCGCTTCGGTCGATGACTCGGCGAACGGAGCGAAGGTCGCCTTCGACGGTGCGTTTTTCGAGAAAGGAGGCGGTATATGTCTGGGCTGCGCCGCCGCGAATGCAGACGATGTGCAGCCCACCCTCTCATTCACGGCATCGCTGCGGCTGACCAAGGCGGGCACCGATGCCATCGCGGCGGGAGAAGCATCCCTGCTGTTCTACGCCGCCAGCACCGAAGACACAGACATTCATTTCGAGAAGCCAGCCGGATCGCTCAGCCTTACGCGCGGGACGGAGGCAGGCCCTATTGCGATCGATACCCACACGCTAGGCAGGCAACGCATTCTTGCCGACCCGGCGCTTCTCGAGATGGAGTGGAACGGATCCGGAGCCGTCGGGATTGTCCCCTCCGCGCTTGACGCCAAGACGCTCCCCTCAAACGACGAACCCATCAACGCAACCATACAAGAAGAGAGCACGGACAAAGAAGCAGGTGCGGGCGACACGCCGTCGCCGACAAACAGCGTCCCAGCTTCTTTCGAAGCACCGAATGAGCCCGCTACCGGTCCAAACGATCCCGAGCTCGCGGACAGTCTGGGGCTTGCTGATCCTCAGGAGATCGATGAAGGTAACTGCTGCGTGCTTGCCGCCCTCGACCACACAGAGGTCATCGATGCTGCAAACATCGAAGTTGCCGCCGCCAATCAGCCCGTCCGCAAGTCGGCCATCATCGCATTTCCCGAATCCATCGAAGTCGTCTTTTTGCCATCGGGCGAGGTCGTGGCCCCAACACTGCTCACCTTGTTGGGCGCCAAGAATACTCGAAACGAAATTAAAAAGGTCACGGTTGTCGACCCTGCAACCACCGCTAAACTGCGTCTATACGCCGTTGCCCCAGACGGAGGCAAGACCTTGGAATTCGATGGCGACACACTTCTAGCCTGGCGACGTCTGGACATTATGCAAGACGTCTCGTATCAGATCGAACTCGAAGGGTTTGATCGTGCCCGCGATGCCAATATCATCGCCGCGGCTATTGAATCCCCGCAGCGGCTTATGACACTGCGCTTTGACTACTACCCCTATGTCCCGACAACCACCTGAGGCTTAAATGCTGCGCATCATTCCTAATACCACTTATATAACGTATTAGATGAGTCGCGATGTGCCTCGCATTTCGTTCTGCTACGATTGCCACGTTGGCATCAATACAGGAGGGCTCATGCCGGGCTTGGGAACAATCATCAACGTTGCGCTTTTAGTTGCGGGCGGTCTTTTGGGATTAGCGGGCGGCCGCTTCATTACACCGCGCATCCAAGACACGCTCATGAAAGCATCGGGGCTGTGCGTCCTGTTTATCGGCCTGGGCGGCACCATGCAAAAGATGCTCATCATCGATGGAAAGGCGCTAGCGACCACCGGTACCACCATGCTCATCGTCTCATTTGCGCTCGGCTCGCTCATCGGCGAGGCCGTCAACTTGGAAGCCGCCATCGAGAACCTTGGCGAATGGCTCAAGCGCAAGACTGGCAGTGAGGGCGATAACGAGTTCACCAACGCTTTTGTCTCGACTTCACTCACCGTGTGCATTGGCGCCATGGCCATTGTGGGATCGATCCAGGACGGTCTGCTCGGCGACTGGTCAACGCTTGCCCTCAAGGGCGCACTGGACTGCATCATCGTCTGCACCATGACGGCCTCGCTTGGCCGCGGCTGCATCTTCTCGGCCCTGCCCGTCGCCGTGTTCCAGGGGACGATCACGCTGTTTGCCGGCGCACTCTCCCCCATCATGACCACGGCAGCCCTCGACAGCCTTTCGCTCGTAGGCTCCATGCTCATCTTCTGCGTCGGCGTCAACCTCATCCGTCCTCAGACCTTCCACACGGCCAATATGCTTCCCTCCGTCGTCATCGCCGTCATATACGCCCTCCTGTTCTAAATCTATCAACGCAGCGGTATCTCGAACATCTGTTTGATGCTGTGCTATGATATGAGGTCACCGAAGCTGCGTTAGGAGAGGAGAAGCGGTGGCCGACCAGGACATCAAGATGCTCATCGAGCGCATTATGGCCGAGGCCCGGACCCATCAGTCCGCCCGCTTCTCAAACGAAACCTACGCAGACGAGCCGATTCTCAAAACCGGCCGACAGATGCAGAATTTCCTCCCCGACCAGTACCGTAAAATGCGCGAGATATCGCGCTGGCAGGATGACCCCAAGGGCGGTGCGGGCCGCTGGCTTTCGGAAGCCGAGCTTTTTTACCGCCAGGGCCTGCTGATGGCCGACTTTGAGGACGACTGTCCCTACAACGGCACCTTTAAGTCGTACTTTCCCACCTACAACGCCATGAGCGACCGGCAACTGCGCGGCTACTTTACCTGGCGTGCCCAAGTGCGCCGCGGAACCGTCGAGGAAACGTCTACGTCCTTTGCCTTTCTGTATCTCTATGAGCTGATCTGCGGCATTGGCGTAGATAATCCACTCGATGGTTTTAACAAGATCAAGGCTTTTTGGGATGTCTATCGCGCCTTCGAGCCCGGCATCGACCGGTTTGCGCGCGTGTGGCTGCAAGATTACGCCGTGTTCCACGGGCTCGACCCCA
Organism: uncultured Collinsella sp.; assembly: GCA_900552425.1. Lineage (GTDB taxonomy): Bacteria > Actinomycetota > Coriobacteriia > Coriobacteriales > Coriobacteriaceae > Collinsella. The sequence goes on from URZR01000008.1 coordinate 8,100, forward strand.
AGCTGCTTCGCGACTCTAAAACCGTCATGTTCGATAACGCCCTTATCGAACTGCGGCGCGCGGCACGAGACCTTGTACCGGCACCGTCCGGCCAGACCCCTAAGCGTCGCAAAACCTCCGAGCCCACGCTCCCCCTTCCGCCCGATGAGGTGCGCGAGGAGCGACTCATGGCCGCCATCAACGCCCTCTCCACGTACAACCTAAGTAGCTCGCGGCTCGACCGCAGCCATCACCGCGATCTGCGCCACGTGGCGTGCGCCGTGTATGTCCGCATGGCGCGCTACTACGACACGCACCGAAAGACCGGCATCGTGGCAAGTTTATTTGGGGAGGAGACGGCAATGCCCTACACCATGTTTGCCTCGGCCGTATTCTTTGCGCCCGAGCGCCACGAGGACTGCGAATACCGTCTGGACCCCATCCATATCTACCGTTGCCAAAACGGCTTTTGGGAATGCATGCGTATCCACGGTAGTAGGCAAAAGAGCAGCAAGCTCGGTGAAATGATGCGCGCCTGCGACCAACGCCTGCGCCTAGCCCTGGACCCTGCCCATCCCCTTAAGGAAGAAAAGGTCCCCAAATATCTGGCCAAGATTATCGATGACGAGATTGTGGCATGGCTTTCGTGGGACGCCGCACACCAGCCCGTCAAGATCAATATCGATCTGAGTCAGCTGGGGCACATTCGGAGCGCCGCTGCGCAAACGCGCGAAGCGCTTTTGATCGACGAGGAACGCGAGGACGGCGCGTCCGCAGAAGCCGAGGTAGCGGACTCAGGGCAACCGGAAGCCGAGCCCGTAGCCGACGCGATGGTCGAGGCGGTCGCGGCGGCTGCAGGGCAGGACGAGTCCGACGAGCCGACCATATCCACCGAACAGTTTGGTGTCGTGGCACCGCTTCTCGCGCCGACGCCCGCGTTCGCAGCTGCTACGCCCGCTGACGCCACAAACGAACTCGCGCCCGCCGCAAACGCCTATCTCCGCGCTCTGCTCGAGCACAATGCAGTACAGGCGGAATCGGCAGTAGTGCAATCGGGGCAGAGCGAGGACATGCTCGTCGATGCCATCAACGAGGCGCTCTTTGACCTGGTGGGCGACACCGTAATTGAATTTAGCGCAGCAGGGCCGCAGATTATCGAGGACTACGAAGCAGACGTGAGAGGATACCTAGACCATGAGTGATACCGCATCCGCAGCACCTCGCGTGCCCAAGCGCGTCGCTGCCGTCATTCTCAACTCGCTCAAGGGCGGCGTGGTCCCGCGCATCGGCCTTCCTTACATCACCGTAGGGCGCGAGGTCGAGATCCGCGCCCTGCTCACCGATTTGAGTCTCATCGCCGATGGCGGCGCGAGCTTCCGCTTTTTAGTCGGTCGCTACGGCGCCGGCAAGAGCTTTTTGCTCCAGACTATCCGCACGCACGCCATGGGCGAGGGGTTCGTCGTCGCTGATGCCGACCTGTCGCCCGAGCGCCGCCTGCAGGGCGGTCAGGGACAGGGCCTTGCCACCTACCGTGAGCTCATCCGCAACATATCGACTAAAACGCGCCCCGAGGGCGGTGCGCTCAACCTTATCTTGGATCGCTGGGTCGCCTCGTGCGCCGACGTCGACGAGTCGGTCGTCAATGCCCAACTGGCCCCGCTCGAGGAGATGGTCCACGGCTTCGACTTCACCCGCATGCTCCGCCGCTATCGCATGGCCGCATCCGGGGGCGACGAAGAGACCATGAGCCGCGTGACCAAATGGATTCGCGGCGAATACCGCACCAAGAGCGAGGCACGCGCCGAGCTGGGCTCCTCGACCATCATCAGCGATGACGACTGGTACGACTACGTTAAGCTCATTGCGCGCTTTTTGGTCTGCAGCGGCTACAAGGGCATGCTGGTGCTCATCGACGAACTCGTGAATCTGTATAAGATTCCCAATGCCATCACGCGCCAGTACAACTACGAGAAGATCCTGACCATGTACAACGACACACTTCAGGGCAAGGCACAGTACCTGGGCATGATCATGGGCGGCACGCCAACCTCCATCGAAGACCGCCGCCGCGGCGTGTTCTCCTACGAGGCTCTGCGCAGCCGACTCGCTCAGGGTCGCTTTGCGCGCGAGGACCTTAAGGACATGCTCGCGCCCATCATCCGCCTGCAGCCGCTCACCTACGAGGAGCTACTGGTGCTCATCGAAAAACTCATGCAAATTCACGCCGGCTACTTTGGCTGGACGCCCACGCTTACCGAGAACGACTTGGTGGACTTCCTCAAGATCGAGTTCGGTCGTGTGGGAGCCGACACGCATCTGACGCCGCGTGAAGTCATTCGTGACTTTATCGAGTTGCTCGACATCCTATGCCAAAACCCCGACGCCAACGTGGCCGAGCTGCTGCAAAGCGTCGGCGGCGACGCGCTGGCGCCGGCAGCCGCAACAGGCGACACCGATACCGCAGGCGGCGACCGTAACTTCGCCGAATTCACCATCTAACCTGCCAAAAAGGAACAGGTCTATTTTGGCAGGCTCTATCTGGGCAAACGTTGAAGCAGTAATGCAGCAAGCCACTGCCCGCCGCGTTGAGAGATTCGCTTTTGAAAGGAGGCCTCGTGAACGCCTTTGACCGCTACGCCCCGTTTATCCAAGACTTCATCTACTCCCACGATTGGGAGAGCTTGCGCTCTATCCAGGTTGCGGCAGCTGATGCCATCTTTAACACGCAAGATAATGTGCTCCTGACGGCATCCACGGCTTCCGGCAAAACCGAGGCGGCCTTCTTTCCCATCCTGACCGAATTTTGGGAGAACCCGCCCACGAGCGTGGGCGCCCTCTACATTGGCCCCCTCAAAGCGCTCATCAATGATCAGTTCGTCCGTCTCAATGACCTGTGCGAAAAAGCCGACATCCCCGTCTGGCACTGGCATGGCGATGTCTCGCAGTCGCACAAGGCCAAGCTCATCAAAAAGCCAAGCGGCATCTTGCAGATTACGCCCGAGTCGCTCGAGGCGCTCTTAATCCATAAGCACATGGCGATCCCGCGCATGTTCTGCGACCTGCGCTATGTGGTCATCGACGAGGTCCATTCGCTCATGCGCGGCGACCGCGGCGGGCAGACGCTCTGTCTTATCGAGCGCCTCTCGCGCATGGCAGGCGTGCAGCCCCGCCGCATTGGCCTTTCGGCCACCATCGGCGACCCCGAGCACACGGGCGCCTTTCTCTCGCAGGGAACGGGGCGCGACTGCGTTATCCCCCGCTTTGAAGAACCGCGCCGCGTGTGGCGTATCTCCATGGAGCACTTCTACAACTCGGGCCCCCAGGCTCAGCAACGAGGATTCGTAGGCACAGGTCCACAAGAAGCCGAGGTGCTTGCTTGCGAGCGTATTGAGACGGCGGCGCCCGCGGCGCTGCCCGCATCCGGACAAGACATGTGCCACAGCGGACAGCTTACACAGGAAGAACACCGTCAACGTCGTGAGCAGGCGCGGGGCAAGGCCGCTCCCAAAGACCGTCGCACTTCCTCGGCCCCCGAGGGCGAAGTCGACATCCCACGAGCGACCGAGCAGGCGCTTCTCAACCCCACCGACACGGCGCCCGAAAACGCCGACCCCGGCATGGGCTATATCTTTGAGCATACGCGCGGCCGCAAATGCCTGGTCTTTGCCAACTCGCGCGAGGAGGCAGAGGCCGTGTGCTCCATGCTGCGCAGCTACTGCGAGAGCCGGCACGAGCCCGACCGTTTTCTCATCCATCACGGCAATCTTTCGGCATCGCTACGCGAGACGGCCGAGGAGCTCATGCGCGACGAGGAGCAGACGCAGACAACCGTCACCACCTCTACGTTGGAGCTCGGTATCGATATCGGCCGCCTGGAGCGCGCCTTCCAGATTGACGCGCCGTTTACCGTCAGCTCCTTTTTGCAGCGCATGGGGCGCACAGGCCGTCGCGATCTTCCGCCCGAGATGTGGTTTGTCATGCGCGAGGAAGAGCCCGAGCCGCGCACGACGATGCCCGAAACCATTCCCTGGAAGCTCCTGCAGGGCATCGCGCTCGTACAACTCTATCGCGAGGAAAAGTGGGTCGAGCCACCCGAGCTCGATCGTCTCCCCTACAGCCTGCTCTATCACCAGACTATGTCGACCCTCGCCAGCACCGGCGAGCTCACGCCGGCCGAACTTGCCCAGCGCGTGCTCACGCTCAGCTATTTCCACCGTGTCTCGGCAGACGATTACCGTGTGCTGCTACGTCACCTCATTAAGATCGACCATATCCAGGTCACCGAAGGTGGCGGGCTCATCGTGGGTCTCGCGGGCGAGCGCATCATCAACAACTTTAAGTTCTACGCCGTATTCCAGGAAAACGAGGAGTTCACCGTTCGCAGCGAGTCGGCCGAGTTGGGCACGATCGTCAATCCGCCACCGCCCGGTGAGCGCATCGCCATCGCCGGACACTGCTGGATTGTCGAGGAAGTGGACTGGAAGCGCCACACTGTCTTTGCCACGCAGGTCAAGGGCCGGGTGCCGGCCTACTTTGGCGACTGCCCCGGCGACATTAACACGCATGTGCTCGAGCGCATGCGCCAAGCGCTCACTGAGCACGCAGCATATCCGTACCTTATGGGTAACGCACGGGCTCGCTTGGCGCAGGCTCGTCATACCGCCGAGATTTCGGGCGCGGGAACTAAGCCGCTCATCAACCTGGGTGGCGACACCTGGGTGCTCTTCCCCTGGTTGGGCAGCTACGCCTTCCTAGCACTCGAGCGCATGCTTAAAATCAAATGCGCCGCTGAGCTGGGCCTTCGCGGACTCGACCCGTCACGCCCGTACTTTATGCAGTTTAAGATGAAGGCCGACGAGGAGACGTTCTTTGAGGTGCTCGCCGCCGAGGCCGAGAAGGACTTCGATCCCATCGAGCTCGTCTATCCTGGCGAGGTGCCTTACTTTGACCGCTACGACGAGTTTGTTCCCGAAGAGCTCGTGCGCAAGGGCTTTGCGGAAGGCGTGCTCGACATAGAGGGCATGAAGCAGCGCGTTCACGGCTGGCGCGACCACGCCTAAGACCAGTCTTTTTTGGGACGGGGAGACTTACTTGTCGTGAAGGACGGTGCCGAGGAAGTCGGTGTCGAAGGGCACGGCTTCGGCAAAGGCGTAGTCGCCGTCGCTGGCGATGAGCAGGTAGTTTTCCTCGCCGCTGAACTTCGCATCGCCACATGGGACCACCCAGGCGTGGACGAATACCTCGAGTGCCGTGGCAGCGCAGTCGCGAAGGAACGTCACATCGCTCCCCTCGTTTGCGCTCACGATATTGGCCACGTAGATACCCCCGGGGTTCAGGCTGCCCCGCGCCAGACGCAGCGCCTCAACGGTCGCCAGCTCGCGCACGGGCTCGGCACCGCCAAAGCAATCGCTCACGACCACGTCGTAGCGACGATGGCCCACGCTCGTCACACCCAGATACGAGCGAGCCTCAGCGGTAATCACCCGCAGGCGATCGCCCACCGCGTGCTCCAGTTCATCCAGATAGAACCAACGGCGCGCCAGGCGCGTAATCTCGGCATCGTACTCAATGACATCCATGCGCAAGCTCTCGTGCGACATCAGCGCAAACTTGGGATAGGCAAACCCGCCGCCGCCCAGCATAAGCACACGGTCGATACCGTGACCATAAGCGTCACGCATTGCATCCTCGGCCTCAAACGCATCGTCAAACGCACGATAGTACGCAAAGACGGGCTCCGCCCAGCGCTCGCCAACGTAACTCGCGCTTTGGTAGACGCCGCCTTGCACCAATACGCGAACTTCGTCGCCGCCCTCATCGTGCACGCGCTTCACACGTGCCAGCCCATTGCGGGTCCTCGCGACCTGCAGACAGGCAGCACGAACAGCGACGGCGGCCGCACCAAGCGCCGCGGCTCCCAGAGCAACGCCGGCAACGACGCCGGCAGAAACACTCGGCTTGTTCATCTAGAGCTCCTTTTGCAGATAAAGGCCATGGTCATAAAATCCAAGATGGCGATAGTACTCGCGCGTACCGATCGCGCTGATCACGTTGATGTACGTATAGCCAGCGTCCCGAGCTATCTGGCACGCACGCTCCACGAGCAAACGTCCCAATCCATGGTGCTGCGCTGCCTGGCCCTGATCGCCCACACGTGCCGCCATACCATAAACGTGCACCTCACGAATCATCGCCTCGTCCGGCATCGTCGGCAGCTCGTCCGCATGTGCGGCAACAAAAGCGCGATCGGGCAGCGACAACCGCAAAAAGCCCGCGATCTTGCCCCGCGGCATCACCCACTGCAAAAAGCGCTCGTAAGTCACCGGCGTCTCGTACGCTACTTCCTCATCAAGAGATAGCTCATCCAAGTCGGCACCCGCCGTGCTGATCTCGCGATAGCGAATCTCGCGCACCGTCGCGCCTTCCCCACGAGCAGCCAAGCGGTTTTCGACGAGCTGACGCAGGTTGGGCTTCTTGTTGCCCACCATGATGTCATCGGAACTAAAGTCGCGAATCATGCGGCTGATGCGGCAGAATGCCGGCGTCACCACGATGTCATCGGCCAACACATCGAGCAGTTCTTCCTCGGTATAGGGGCGCCACTCGCCGCGCTCGTAGCAGCCCACCAGGCGCGAGCCCTCGATGAGCGCACACGGGTAGACTTTGACCTCGTCGGGCATAAAGGCCCCCTCGGTCATAAAGCGCTCGTAGTCGCGCTTGTCCCCCTCGGGTGTGGCGCCCAGCAAGTTGAGCATAAAATGCGCATGGATCTTAAAGCCAAACAGGCGCGCAAGCGAAAACGCCCGCTCAATCTGCGCCACCGAAATGCGACGCTCGTTGATATCGAGTAGATGCTGGTCAAGGCTTTGGATGCCCATCTGTATCTTGGTGCAGCCCAGACGGCGGATGAGCGTAAGCGCCTGCGGCGTTACGGTATCGGGGCGCGTCTCGATAACGAGTCCCACCACGCGATGCTTCGCCGTCTCGTTGATGCGCTGCTGACGCTCGAGCTCCTCCATCGTTGCCGTCTGCCACTCGGTGACCTCGCCCCACGGCGTACCGGGGCCGTACAGACGACGCACCGCGCGGTTATAGCCGCCCACGGCAGCATCCACACGCTCCTGCTCGTCGGCAACGCCGGCAGCAAGCTCAGCCTCGTCTGTCGCAATGCCGGCAGCCCGATAGCACTCGCGGCGCTCTGTTACCACCGGCGGCAGGGCATCGGCGGGAGCGTCATCGAGCAGGCGCCCCGCCTCGGCACGGCTGATGCCCGGACGCGCCAACATGGGGTTTGCCGCCACGCCGGCGACGGCATCGTCATTGAGCGCACGGAAAAGCTCGGACATAAACCACGTCTGATACCCTTGCGGATAGTCGCTCCAGGTGCCACCGAGCACGATAAGCTCGATCTTGTCGGTCGCATGCCCCATCTGCGAAAGTGCGGTCAGGCGAGCGCTCACCTGCAGATACGGATCGAAGCAGTTTTGCTCCGCACGGGCGCACGCCGGCTCGGCGTGCAGGTAGCTTTTGGGCATGCGCAGATCGTTGGGGCAAAACAGGCAATCGCCCGAGCATGGCCAGGGCTTGGTGATGACGGTAATGGTCGCCACGCCCGAGGCCGTTCGGCGCGGCTTCATACGCAGCACCTGCAGCAGTTGGCGTTCCAGATCGGCATCGACATTCCATCCAGCCCAACGAGCCGGCTCCTCGCGCTTCACCCGCTGGTAAAACGGCAGCAGGCGGCGCTTGGCCAAATCGCGTTTGTCGGCGCCCTCACGGCGCGCCTCGGCATGTATCAGCTTGACGAGTGCCTTGTCGTCCACGGTCTCGCCGCGACGCAGAGCCTCGAGTATGTTCAAGATAATCTGTTCCATGCCCCCATTGTAAAGGCAAAGGCGCCGGAGCCAGTCACGGCCCCGGCGCCTCCATCAAAGAGCATGCCTATATGCACCGATCTCCGAAAACCGCATGTCACACCGATTCGAACGACATGTCGCCCGAACCGACCTTAAAACGATACGTTGCAGACTTGTCACCGTTGTCGAATTCAGCATTCAATATGGTCTCGCCATCGTAGCCAAGCGGAAGGAAATCGCTCTCAAAGTCACCGCTGCCCACGGTGAGGCTCGCCTTAAAGCCCGTAGAGTTCGGAACCGATATCTCCACATCGCCCGAGCCCACGCTTACGTCCATCGACTTCGCGGGGGCCTGGTAGAGCTCGAACGCCACATCGCCCGAACCGACCTCGGCATCCAAGGTGTCGGTTACGGTGCCCGCAAACTCGATGTCTCCCGAGTCCAAAGTCAAGTTGAGGTCATGACACGCAATGTCCGTGACCGTCAGATCGCCCGATCCTACATTCGCTGTAATGCCCACCATGTTATCGGCAACTTCGCGCGGCAGTTCGACGGTAACCGTGCGGTCAATGGCGCGCTCGTCATCGCAATCGAACTGGCGAATCTTGAGCGCAGAACCCTTAACCTCGGCCAGATTCTGAGTGGCAGCATCGTAGGTAGCTACCCCCTTTGCAACACGACCGCTCTCGATGACACGCACCTGCCCGCCGGAAACGCACTTGATCTCAACCTCACCCGATGTCACATCCAGGTCAAGGGACTGGAATGAGTCGGCATCAAACGTTTCGCTCGAAAGCTGCCGAGACTGAGCGGAATAGTTACCGCCATCCAAAGAATCGTCCCCGTCAACCACATCGTCCATACCGGACAAACCGGATGCAATATCGCCGAGATCCCACGGGCCATCAAAATGAAACAATATCCGCGAAGTGCCAAAGATAAGCCCGATGATGAGCACGAACGCTCCGATACCGACGCCCAGGCGGACCTTGGACTCATGCGAGAGCTTCATCATTCATCACCTTCTTTGGCAATCGGCTCAGCGGTAGTCGCGGTAGCCACGTCAGTATCAACCGCAGCGGAAACATCCTGAGCCTTAGCCGCCTCCGGCGCCGGACCAACCTGAATATCCCCGCGTGCCCAATCGCCATCGAGCGCACGCGCCACCCAGTGATAGATGGGGATTGTAAAGAAGATCAGCGCGGCAAAGGAGCCACCAAACAGGAACATCAGCAAAAAGAACAGCAGCCAGCACACGGCCCAATACGGAAACGACTGGAACGGACCTTTCACCGGAGTCGAGCCAGCTGCGCCGCCACTCGTCACCTGCGCCGTAGCGGCATTGGCGGCCTGCGCGCTCCAGCTTGCCGCTTGCGCCGCCTTGGCCGCAGCGTCACTTGCCTGCGTTGCCGCCTCGGTAGCGCGTGCCGCCGCCTCGTGGGTGCGGGCACGCTCTGCCGCCTCGGCCTCGCGCTGACGGGCGCGGTCCTCGTTCTCAAACTCGATATCGTCCTCGATCTCATCGCTCGGATTAAGGAGCTCATCCAAACTCACGCCATAGAGTTTTGCGAGCGAGATCAGGTTCTCGGTATCGGGCGAGCTCTCCGCACGCTCCCATTTACTGACCGCCTGGCGCGACAGCCCCAGCTTTCGCGCCAGCCCTTCTTGGCTAAACCCCTTGCTGCGACGAAGGTCGGCGAGCCGCTGCGCAGTTTCTACATTCATGGTTCCTCCTATGCGATGCCAGCCGTGCCGCCGGACCGTTTTTGTTCTTAAGGCGCCTTGCACAGTTAAAAATCTATCCGCCACCGCCAAAAGCATGCCACCTATTCTAGTGAGATTTTTGACAACCGGCGGTTGCGGGCATATATGAGCTGCGGAAATGTGTCCAAACAAAGCAATGACCCGCAGCTCGGTTGTCCCCGTTGCGGCGTTAACGGTAGTATGGTCGTACTGTTTATTCCGCACCGCCAACGGAGGGAGTTCCGCGCCGTGAACCGCGATTTCGCCTCATCGCTCATTCAGCTCAACAATACGTTCTATCGCGAGCACTCCGCCTCCTTCTCCGATACGCGCCAGGCACCGTGGCCCGGCTGGGTACGCATCATGGACATAGCGCTCGAGCAGCTCGACGTCGCCACGATCGAGCATCCCGTCCGCGTCTTCGATCTTGCCTGCGGCAACATGCGATTCGAGAACTTTGCCGCCGGCGGCGCACTTTCCGCCAAGGGCGTCGACGGCGCAAACCCCTCGGCAGACGCCAGTTGCCCGTTTGAGTTCTATGGTGTTGACTCGTGTCAGGATTTGGCTATCGATGCGCACGGTCACGCCCTGCGCATTCCCAACCTGCACTTCCAGGAACTCGACGTACTCGATGCCCTCATGAAGCTCAACCCCGCCGAGACACCCGACGTGCTTTTCGACGCCCCGCTCGCCGACATCTCGGTCTGCTTTGGCTTTATGCACCACGTGCCGTCGTGCGAGTACCGCGTACGCGTGCTCGACGCCCTGGTGCGCCAGACGCGCCCGGGCGGCATCATCGCCATCAGCTTTTGGGAGTTTATGAACGACGAGCGCATGGCGCGCAAGGCCGTTCGCGCCGAAGCCCGCGCCGAGCTCACCCCGCCGTTTGAAAGTTACGATTCCGCGCAGTTTGAAGCCGGCGACCACCTCATTGGCTGGCAAAACGACCGCCACGCCTACCGCTATTGCCATCACTTTGACGATCAGCAGATCACCGACCTGGTGCGCGGCGTGCGCACATTCTACAAGAGCGGCGAGGTCCCCGTGCGCGAGCTTGAGCGCTTCCATGCCGACGGTCGCAGCGGCGAGCTCAACCGTTACGTGATTCTCAAGCGCCTGTAGGCATCGGCGACTTGCCGCCGAGCCGCACCGCAACTTTCGGGCAAGCTATGCCCCACCCTTTTCAACCCATTGATGGAACGTGCTGCCATGCGTTCCATACTCATGATCAAGGAGCCTCATGGGAGCCGTCCACGTTCGCACGCCTAAGAACTTTGTGCTCGAGGAGCGCCTGGAGCGCTACGCCGATGCGATTGAGACGAACCCCGAGGCTTATGTCGGAGATTGGCGCGCGGCTTGCGCGCCAATTGGCAGCGAGCCCTTCGAACACCTTCACCTGGATCTTGGCTGTGGCAAGGGAACGTACCTTGTAGAGCGCGCGGCCCACGAGCCAAACACCCTCTTTATCGGTATGGACCAGGAGCCCATCTGCATCGCCTATGCCGCACAGAAAATCTGCGAGCAGGAGCTGTCCAACGCACTCGTCCTGCCCCGAGGCGCCGCATCGCTGCCGCAGCTGTTTGCCGCAGGCGAGCTCGATGCCATTACCATTAACTTTCCCACGCCGCAGCCCAAGGCCAAGTACGCCAAAAAACGACTCGTCCATGTCGACCATCTGATGCTCTACCGCCCGCTCTTTTCAGCCGGCGCCACCGTCACACTGCGAACCGACAGTAAGCCATTGCGCGACTACGCCCTGGGGCAGTTTGCCGCGGCCGGCTACGACACGCTTTGGGTAAGCGACGACGTCCGCCGCGACCATCCCGAGCATCCCGAGACCGAGTACGAATGCCGCACGCGCGAGATGGGTGCCGTCGTCTATGGCATTTGCGCCACACCCGGCGCGCAGCCCAGCAATGAACAGCTCGCGGCGGGCCGCGCGCAGGAGCAAAGCCTTGCCTGCTACCTGCCCGAAAACCTCGATGAGCTCACCTATGTACCTCTGGGCATGGAAGAGGCCGTCGAGAACTTTAGAAACCGCGCCCGCAAAGGCAAGAAGCGCCTGCCGCAAGAGTCCTAGGGGCTTCTGATGGTCGCGGCGTCGGCAAACAAGCGCAAATTGGCGCCAGCGAACGGCCCTCAAACCTAAGTGAGTAGACTTTTTTGCAATAGCCAGGCACAGCCCGCATAGCGAAACATAAAACCGCAGGTAGAACCCTTGCGCAAAAGTCATGTGCTCGCAATATCGCAAAAAGTCTACTCACTTGGCTAGCGACTACACTAAACGGCTGGGCAGAACGCCCATTTCCTGCATTTTCTTGCCTGCGAACGCATCGATGCGACGCTACGCCATAATAGTTGGCGGACAATCGCGAGAGAAAGCAAACACATGGCACAGACCACGACAGATATCGCCGCCAGCACCGTCCCCGGTGCCGGAGCCGCCAGTTCATTCTCGGGCGGCACGGGAACCGAAGCCGAATTCGGCTCACTCGGTGCGCTCTCCCCCACCTGGTGGGAGCCCGAGGACGGCAGCGAGCCCGAACCGTGGCTCACGCCCGACCAGGCCTTCGAGCGCTTCTTTGAATGGACGAGCGATCGCGGTATTGAGCTGTGGGACCACCAGGAAGAGGCCCTCATGGATCTAGCCGCCGGCGATCACGTCATTCTGGGCACGCCGACCGGATCGGGCAAGTCGCTTGTCGCGCTGGGCATGCTCTTTATGGGCATGGCACAGGGCAAACGCTGCTATTACACGGCCCCCATCAAGGCTCTGGTCAGCGAGAAGTTTTTCGACCTTGTGCAGGTGCTCGGCCGCGATAACGTCGGTATGATCACCGGCGACACGCATATCAACGCGGATGCGCCGATCATCTGCTGCACCGCGGAGATCCTCGCCAATCAGGCGTTGCGCGAGGGCCGCCACGCCGATGTCGGCTGCGTGGCGATGGACGAGTTCCACTATTACGGCGATCCCGAGCGCGGCTGGGCTTGGCAGG
>URZR01000009.1 GCA_900552425.1 uncultured Collinsella sp.
CCGCCATCATGTTCGGCGTGTACTACCTGGCCATCTCTACGTTCGGCACCTCTATGACAGACTGGGTGAATGACAACCTCTTCGGCGACGGCTGGGACTTCTTTGGTGCCGCCATGCCCAGCGTCCCCGCGCTGTTCGAGGGCTGGCTTTCCGCCGCGGGCGCCAGCGATATGGTGATCTCCCTGGTCTGCGACGGCATCGTTGCCGGCGTGGGTGCCGTTCTGGGCTTCATCCCACAGATGTTCGTCCTCTTTGTCCTGCTCTCCTTCCTTGAGGATTGCGGCTACATGGCGCGCGTCGCTTTTGTTATGGACCGCATCTTCCGTCGCTTTGGCCTGTCCGGTAAGTCCTTCATTCCCATGTTGGTGTCCACCGGCTGCGGCGTGCCGGGCGTGCTTGCCACCAAGACCATCGAGAACGAGAAGGACCGCCGCATGACGGTCATGACCACCACGTTCATTCCCTGTGGCGCCAAGCTGCCGATCATCGCTCTGCTCATGGGTTCCATCATCGGCGATTCTTCCACCACCGCCGCATGGATCAGCCCGCTGTTCTACTTCTTGGGCGTCTTTGCCGTCATCGCCTCGGGCCTCATGCTCAAGAAGACCAAGCTCTTCGCCGGTCGCCCGACGCCGTTCGTTATGGAGCTTCCCGCCTATCACTTCCCGGCAATCCGCTCTTGGGCGCTGCATGTATGGGAGCGCTGCTGGGCCTTTATCAAGAAGGCCGGCACGGTCATCTTCGCGTCCACCGTCGTGGTTTGGTTCCTCTCCAACTTTGGTAGCTACAACGGTTCCTTCGGCTTCCTGCCTGCGATGGACGGCATCCCTGAGGAGTTTATGGACTACTCCGTGCTCGCCATGCTGGGCAACCTGGTCGCTTGGATCTTCGCCCCGCTCGGCTTTAGCACCTGGCAGGCCACCGCGCTGACTGTCTCTGGACTTGTCGCCAAGGAGAACGTCGTCGCCACCGCCGGCTCGCTGCTGTCCGTTGCCGACGCCGCCGAGACCGACCCGAGCCTGTGGACCGCGTTTGCGGGCATGTTCCCCACCATGGGCGCTTGCGTTGCCTTTGGCGCCTTTAACCTGCTGTGCGCCCCGTGCTTTGCCGCCATGGGCACTATCCGCAACCAGATGGACTCCGGCAAGTGGACCGCGATTGCCATCGGCTACGAGTGCGCCTTTGCCTGGGTGATCGGCCTGTTCATCAACCAGTTCTACAACCTGCTTGTCCTTGGCCAGTTTGGTATTTGGACGGTTGTAGCCATCGTTCTGCTGGTTGCGATGCTCTTCCAGATCTTCCGTCCCATGCCCAAGCACGCTTGGACCGACGAGGACGAGACCAACACCGCTTCCGCTGCAGTTTCCGCTTAAGTCCGAATAAGGATCAGCCCCTTTCCACGAGCCCGGGTGTCCCAGCGACACTCGGGCTTTTTGGTGAGGGAGATGTGGCGTTTCCGCAGATAAAACCGACCAAAATATACCTGTCCCTTATTGGCAGGTGGAGAATGGGGTAAAGTAAGTGATGGTTAACTAGAGGAGGCTTGCTATGGCACCTATCGATATTGTTGTACTGGCTATTATCGGTATTGCGTTTGTCGCCGTGTGCGTGCGCATTTATCGCAAGGGCACCTGCGCCGACTGCGCTCAAGGTGGCGTTTGCACAGGACATTGTTCCAACAAAAAGACCTGCGCCGCACTTAAGGGCGTGGACAAAATTGCCGAAGACTTGGGCCGCGGTATCAAGTAAGGTCCGTCATCCAAGCGCCCCGCGAGCATCCGTTCGCGGGGCGCTTTGCACATTTGGGGGCGAGCGTGGCGAGTTGAAGGGTGATTTTGGGGTATCGTTACCTGTACTGTTAATTGGCAACTTATCTATAACGGAGTAACCCCATGAGCGCTCGCGTAACCATGAAGGACATAGCCGCCGAGCTTGGCGTTTCCATCAATACCGTGCATAAGGCCCTGACGGGCAAGGCCGGCGTGAGCGAATCCGTGCGTGCCAAGGTGAATGCCAAGGCCGAGGCCATGGGTTACCACCGCAACACAAGTGCCTCGAGCCTGCGCCGCAAGGATATCAACTTGGTGTTTTGCCTGCCCCGCGCATCGCGCGAGGGGGCGTACTTTTTCCGTTACCTTTGGGAAGGCTGCAACCGCTTTGAGCAGGAGGTCATCGATCATGGCATTACGGTTGAGCGCGTTGAATTTGGCGTGGGTGGCTACGCCGATGCGCTCGAGCAGATTGATGAGCGTCTGCAGGTGGGCGAGAAGATTGATGGCCTGCTTGCCTATGTTCCGGGCGATGACCGCGCAACCGAGCTCTTGAGGCAGATTGCCGAGGCGGGCGTGACAATCGAGCTCGTAGACGGCGACCGCCCGCACCTCGATCGCCTGGGTGCCAGTCTGGCGGACTATTCCGCGGCGGGCAGTCTTATGGCGGAGCAGGCGGCAAATCTGGTCCACGCTTCTGGGGCTGACGCCCGCGTGCTCCTGTTGGCGGGCGACCCTTATACCGACTCGCACTATCTGACCGCCCGCGCCTTTCATAATTACCTGCGCGAGCACGATATTCCATGGCGGGTTGAGGACCTTGCCGGTGCCCATGCGCAAGTCAAACAGCTCGAGCGCGAGCTTGAGCAGCGCTTGAGTGCGCCGGATGCTCCCGAGCTCATCTGTAGCGTTTTTGCCGTTGGTTCCGAGGTGGTCGCCGATGCGCTTGTTTCGAGCGGCAAGGCCGGCAAGGTCATGGTGATCGGCAACGACCTGTTCCCCGAGAGCGCCCTGGCCTTACGCCGTGGCATTTTTACCAATATCGTCTATAAGGACCCGGTGAGCTTGGCCTACCGTGGTGCCAAGACCTTGGGCGAGTATTTGCTGTGGGGTAAAACTCCGGCGGAGCCCGTGCAGAAGGGTGCTGTGGAGATGGTGTTTGCCAGCAACGTCGACCGCTACTGCGAGCTTGCGGGAATTTAGCCGTTTGGTCAGGTACCCCCTCTTGCGGCGTGCATTTTTTGGAGTATTCAGCAATGGCGTGTTCCGAAAGAGGCTCAGAACGACTGTTTTAAGTGCCTCCGATGGCGTAAATCGCCATCGGAGGCACTTTTTTATGCCGATCGGGCGCGATATGCGCATCAAATAGGGCGTCGAGGACGGTGCGCAGTACGCCCCGATGCTGAATATTCCCAAAAATGTACGCCGAGACATGACCCACCTGAGCAAAAACGCCCAGGTTCGGTGTTCGGGGACGTTAGTCCATCCGCAATGCATGCGTGTCACGGCTCCAACAACCGTTGAACGGACAAAATCGACCGTTCACCCCATGGTGGTTAGGTGAACGTTCACCTTTTAAGTCGCAATGAATTAGTATAGTGAACGTTCACCTAGAGGATAACGAGCGCATCGTGTGCCCGCTCCGCCAACAAAGGGGTTGTTTGATGAAAAACTTCATGGACGATCAGGATTTCCTGCTGAGCACCAAAACCGGCGAGGAACTGTTCCACAACTTTGCCGAGGGTATGCCCATCGTTGACTACCACTGCCACATTTCTCCCAAGGAGATCTGGGACGACAAGCGTTTTGAGAACATTACCGAGGTTTGGCTGGGCGGCGACCACTACAAGTGGCGCCTAATGCGTGCCAACGGCGTCGACGAGCGCTTCATTACCGGCGATGCCCCTGCTCGCGAGAAGTTCCAGAAGTGGGCCGAGACCCTGGGCCGCTGCGTGGGCAACCCCGTCTTTGAGTGGAGCCACCTGGAGCTTAAGCGTTACTTTGGCTACGAGGGCGTCCTGAACGGCAAAACCGCTCAGGAGGTCTGGGACCTTGCCAACGCCAAGCTCGCCGAGGCCAGCTTTACCTGCCGCAACCTCATCAAGCAGTCCAACGTCCGCATGATCTGCACTACCGACGACCCCGCCGACAGCTTTGAGTGGCACAAGAAGATTGCCGCCGACGACAGTTTTGACGTTCAGGTCGTTCCCGCCATACGCCCCGATGCCGCCCTGCGCATCGAGCGTGGCCAGGAGTTCGCCGACTACTGCAAGCATCTCTCCGAGGTTGCTGGCGTTGAGATCAGCGACTTCGAGGGCATGAAGGCTGCCATCTCCAAGCGCTACGACGTTGCCCACGAGCTGGGCTGCCGCGCTTCCGACCACGCGCTCGACTACGTTATGTACGTTCCGGCTACCGCCGACGAAATCGAGACTATCTTTGCCAAGGGCCTTGCCGCCGAGCCGCTTACCGAGGACGAGGTCCTCAAGTACAAGACGGCCTTTATGCAGTTCGTCGCCGGCGAGTATGTCCGCCTTGGCTGGGCCATGCAGCTGCACTTTGGCTGCAAGCGTGACAACAACCGCGCTATGTTCGCCAAGCTCGGTCCCGACACCGGCTACGACTGTATCTCCAACTACACGCCGTCCGACCAGCTGGCCGATTTCCTCAACTCCATCCAGGAGTCCACGGGTCTGCCCAAGACCATCCTGTACAGCCTGAACCCCATCGACAACACCATGATCGATACCGTGATAGGCTGCTTCCAGGAGGCTCCGACCGCCGGCAAGATCCAGAACGGCTCTGCCTGGTGGTTCAACGACAACGAGGTCGGTATGCGCGAGCAGCTCACGGCTCTGGCTAACGAGGGCGTGCTGGGCAACTTTGTGGGCATGCTTACCGATTCCCGCTCCTTCCTGTCCTACCCGCGTCATGAGTACTTCCGTCGCGTGCTGTGCGGCGTGATCGGCGAGTGGGTCGAGCAGGGCAAGTATCCGGCCGACATGGAGCTGCTGGGAGCCATCGTGCGCGACATTAGCTACAACAACGCGGTCCGCTACTTTGGCTTTGACCTGGATACCGTCGAGGCCTAAACCCGCATCGAATCACACCGAACTCGGGAGCGCCGTTGCCACACGCGGCGCCCCCGTTTTGCCTGCACGCTAACAGCAATCTAAGGAGAGACATCGATGGAGAACATCAGCTACGAGACGCTCGAGAAGATCGGCTACAAGGGCTACCTGCTGCCCAAGGACGCGCCCGAGAAGGTTCTGCAGTTTGGCGAGGGCAATTTCCTGCGCGCCTTCGTCGACCGCTTCTTTGACATGGGCAACGAGGCAACCGGCTGGAACGGCAAGGTTGTCATGGTCCAGCCCATCAGCGGTGCCTTTGGCTTTGCCGACGGCATTAACGCTCAGGATGACCTGTACACCGTGCTGGTGCGCGGCAAGGAGAGCGGCAACACGGTCGACGAGTCCCGTGTGATCAGCGCCTGCAGCCGCTGCCTCAATCCGTATCGCGAGGACGACTACCGCGCCATGATGGAGGTCGCCGTCTCCGACGATTTGGAGATTATCGTCTCCAACACCACCGAGGCCGGTATCGCCTACGATCCGTCCTGCAAGGCCGACGACATGCCGCCCGCGAGCTTCCCCGCCAAGCTTGCCCAGGTGCTCCACACCCGCTGGGCCGCCGGCAAGCCGGGCGTCATCGTGCTCGCCTGTGAGCTCATCGATCACAACGGCGAGGAGCTGCTGCGCATCATGAACCAGTACGTGAGCGACTGGGGCTGGGAGGACGAGTTTGCGCAGTGGATGGCCAACGACTGCACCGTCTGCACCACGCTCGTCGACACTATCGTCCCCGGCCGTATCCGCGACCCCAAGGAGGCCGCTGCCGTGGCCGAGCGCCTGGGCTACGAGGATCCCTTCCTGGCCGTGCGCGAGCCCTTCCAGATGTGGGGTATCCAGGGCGATGAGTCGCTCAAGGAGCGTCTGCCCTTCGTGAAGGCCGGCCTGCCGGGCGTCTTTGTGACCCCCGATGTCACCCCGTACAAGAAGCGCAAGGTCCGCATCCTCAACGGCGCCCACACTGCCTTTGTTCCGGGTTCCTGGGTTGCCGGCTTTGACATCGTGCGCGATTGCATGCATGACGAGACCGTTCGCGGCTTCATGAACACCATGCTCTACGACGAGGTCATCCCGACGCTTGCCGCCGATCTTGATGTCGAGGACTGCAAGGCCTTTGCCGCCGCCGTCGAGAACCGCTTCGACAACCCGTTTATCGACCACGCGCTGCTCTCCATTTGCCTCAACTCAACCGCCAAATGGCGTGCTCGCGACCTGCCCACGCTCAAGGACTATGTTGCCGAGACCGGCAACCTGCCCAAGTGCCTGGCGACGAGCCTCGCTACGCTCATTGCCTTCTATACGCAGGAGCTCGTTGCTCGCGAGGGCGATGGCCTGCACCTGCGCCGCGCCGACGGCACCGAGTACACCGCTCAGGACGATGCCTTCGTGCTCGATTTCTACGCCGCCCACGCCGGTGCAGACGATGCCGAGCTGGTGCACGACGTGCTCAGCAACGAGCAGATGTGGGGCGAGGACCTTACGCAGATCGCCGGCCTTGAGGAGTTTGTCGTCAACGCGCTTGCCGTTGTGCGCGCCGAGGGCGCCAAGCAGGCATTTGCCAACGCCCAGGCCTAAATCCTTCTGTGCGCCCGCCGGGCAACTGGCGGGCGCCCGCTGACTTCTGCTCAACCTGTAGGGTTAGGACCATTTGTAATGAACACTATCCAGATCAATCCGGCCGATAACGTGATCGTCGCGCTGTCGCCGCTTGCCAAGGGCACCGCCGTCGCGGTTCCCGGGGTGGGCGAGGTCGTTGCCGCGGAGGATATTCCGCAGGGCCACAAGATGGCCGTGCGTGCCATTGCGGCGGGGGAGGACGTCGTCAAGTACGGTCTTCCTATCGGCCACGTGACGGGCGACATCCAGCCCGGTCAGTGGCTTCATACGCATAACGTCAAGACCAACCTTTCGGGCGAGGTCGAGTACGCTTACAACCCGACGCATCCGGTCGTTGAGCCGGTTGAGCCCGAGACCTTTATGGGCTTCCGCCGCGCTGACGGCCGCGCCGCCACGCGCAACGAGCTGTGGATCATCCCCACGGTCGGCTGCGTCAACGAGGTCGCACGTGCCATGTGCGAGCAGGCTCAGGATCTGGTCGAGGGCTCGCTGGAGGGCGTTTACTACTTCCCGCATCCCTTTGGCTGCTCACAGACCGGTGCCGACCATGCCCAGACGCGCCGCTTGTTGGTGGCGCTCTCGCGTCACGCAAACGCTGCGGGTGTGCTGTTCCTGTCCCTCGGTTGCGAAAACTGCACGCACCAGCAGGTACTCGACGAGCTCGGTGACTTCGATCGCGAGCGCGTTCGATTCCTCGCCTGCCAGGATGTAGCCGACGAGCAGGTCGAGGGTCACAAGATCCTGTCCGAGCTTGCCGACCTGGCCAAGCAGGCCAAGCGTGAGCCCATTCCTGCCTCCGAGCTGGTCATTGGCCTTAAGTGCGGCGGCTCTGACGGTCTTTCGGGCATTACCGCCAACCCCACGATCGGTCGCGTGAGCGATATGGTCGTCGCCCGCGGCGGCACGTCGGTGCTCACCGAGGTTCCCGAGATGTTTGGCGCGGAGAGCATTCTGCTCGATCGCTGTGAGAGCCAGGACGTCTTTAACGCAGCTGCCGACATGCTCAACGGCTTTAAGGACTACTTTATCAGCCACGGGGAGGTCGTCTATGAGAACCCGAGCCCCGGCAACAAGGACGGCGGCATTACCACGCTCGAGGACAAGAGCTGCGGCTGCGTGCAAAAGGGCGGATCTGCCCCCATCGTCGACGTGCTGCCGTATGCCGGTCAGGCTACCAAGCATGGCCTGAACATGCTGTGCGGCCCGGGTAACGACATGGTATCCACCACGGCCCTGACGGCTGCCGGCTGCCACGTAATCCTGTTCTCGACCGGCCGCGGCACGCCGTTTGGCGCACCGGCGCCTACACTCAAGGTGTTCACCAACCAGCGTCTGTGCGACCACAAGGCCAACTGGATGGACTTTAACGCCGGCGTGGTCGCCACGGGCGAGCGTACGCTCGACGAGGCTGCCCACGACCTGTACCAGCTGGTGCTAGAGACGGCGAGCGGCAAGCTTACGAGTGCCGAGCGCCGCGGCTGTCACGAGATCAGCATCTGGAAGGACGGCGTCTGCCTGTAGCGGTAAATGGGTTCGCATAGGGCGCTATTGACCATGGCCCCGTCGGGAGTGTTCCCGGCGGGGCCATGTTTGTTCTGTCTGTTCGGGCGTGTCTTTCTGAGGGTACGGGAGCGGCGAAAACAATAAACGTTCACCTAATCGACCTCAAATTTAAACCCACTCAATACCCATGTAATCGTGATTTTTTTCAAGTCAGATGTCCGTTTAACGGCAAAAAACGACCGTTCAAGGATAATATAGAAGTGAACGTTCACCTATCATACGCAATCGCGCATAATCTAGCTAAACGTTCACCCTACGAGTGGGCGATATGCAGACAGACATCGGTATGGACTCCAATGTCTTGTTACAAGACAATCGAGAAAAGAGAGGGAGCTCGATGACTAACAAGATCGGTAAAAAGCGCAAGATCACATTCTGGACGCGCTTGGGCTTTGGTATGGGCGGCATGCTCAACTCCGGTGCCCTGAGCTTTACGCACAGCTACATGGTGCTGTTCCTGTCCACGGAGTGCGGTCTGTCCGCAGGCGAGGCTGCGCTGATCAGCTCGTTCGCCATCTATCTCAACGCCATTCTGTGCCCGCTCATGGGCTTTGTGGCCGATAACTTCTACGCTACTAAGATCGGCCGCATCTTTGGCCGCCGCCGTTTCTGGATCTTGCTGGCTATCCCGATGATGGTCGCCGAGCCGCTCATCTTTGTGGCTACGCCGTTTGGTTTCCCGTACTACTTTGTGTTGTACCTGATCTACAACGTCGCGTACACGTTCTGCACCGCCAACCTGTCGCCGCTTACCATCGAGATGACCGATGACTTCAAGGAGCGTACGTACCTCACCGGCTACAAGCACCTCTTTGGTAACGCCGCCGGCTTCCTGATGGCAGCACTCGTCGGCTTTGGCTTTGGCACCTTCGGCGAGACCAACCCGTTCAGCTACTTCATTATTGCTACGATTAACGCTTCGGTCATGGCAATCTCGCTGCTGTGCGTGTACCTGTCCACGTGGGAGCACACCCCCGAGGAGGTCGCTCAGGAGAAGATCGAGAGCGTCGGCGAGGGTATCAAGAAGTTCTTCATCGACGTTGTCTCCACCTTCCGCAACAAGTCCTTCCGCAAGGTCCTGTATGCACAGGTCTCCACGAAGCTCGCTGCTGCCTGCTGGTCTGCCTGCCTGTCCTTCTTCATCGTCTACTGCCTGCAGATTCCTAAGTCCTACGAGTCCGTGATGGAGATGCCCGGCAAGGTCGTCGCTATCGTCTGCACCGCTATCTGGGTCGCTCTCATGGCCAAGAAGGGCTTCCACAAGTCTTGGTACCTGGCCAACGTCGGTTGCGCTGCGTGCATCATCGCCTACAACTACTTCGCCTTTGGTCAGATCAACGGCACCTCCACGGTCGCCATCGCCATGATCGCCTACCCCATCATCTTCGCCATCTGGAAGTTCTTCTACGTTGGCTTCCAGTATCTGCCCGATGTTCTGCTCAACTACATCCCCGATGTCGATGAGCTCATCACCCTGCGTCGTCGCGAGGGCATCTACAGCTCCGCACAGCAGCTCTGCCAGCAGATTGCCCAGGCTGTTGCCGTCAACGTATGGGCTATCGTCCTTGCTGCCTCCGGCTTCATTCAGACCGCCGGCAACAGCGACGCCGTGACCCAGCCCGCCACCGTGCCTCTGTACATCTGCGGCTACATGCTCATCGGCTGCGCCGGCTTCTTCCTGCTCGCGGCCGTCCTTGCCCGCGGCATCAAGATTGACAAGGAGCAGTGCGACATCCTTTGCGACGAGATCCACCGTGTCAAGGAGGGTGGCAAGATGGCCGACGTCAAGCCCGAGGTCAAGGCGCTTTGCGAGGAGCTCTCCGGCTTTAAGTACGAGGACTGCTTTGCCCACAACAATGTTGGCTTCCACGACGGCAGCGTAATTCCCGCCGAGTAGGGCAGGCGCATCGTCCAAACCACAGGGCCGTGCCACCGGAGATCCACCGGCGGGTACGGCCCTTTTTTAAAAACGAGTAGTATGAACTTCTGATTACATTTGAGGGAGAGACCCATGGAGACGAACGTTATCTGGCGCAATGCCCGCGCGGCCGTTATCGAGCTCGACGATGGCGGCTACTTTACCTGTGCCGATACGTGGGAGATCTTTGTCAACGATGAGCCCGCCGGTACCACGAATACGGTCGAGACCTATGTCGATGGCCTGACCCCCGGCAAGCGCAACCTGATCCGCTTTGTCTGCGGCGAGCGCGAGTTGAGCGTAGGCGTCACCACGCCGGCGGAGCCCTTTACCATCAACGTTCGCGACTGCGGAGCCAAGGGCGATGCCGAGCACGATGACACCACCAACATTCAGGCTGCCATCATGGCCTGCCCCAAGGGCGGGCGCGTGCTGATCCCCGCCGGCAACTACCGCATCAAGTCCCTCTTCCTTAAGAGCAATATCAACATCGAGCTTGCCGAGGGCGCGGTGCTGCTGGCCCGTCACGAGCGCGCGGCGCTTGCCTACATTCCGGGCACGGTCACGGGCGACGAGGGCGCCGGGTATGCCGGCACCGACATGCTGCCCCTGGGCCGCTGGGAAGGCGAGAGCTTTTCGACCTACTGTTCGACCTTTACGGGCCTGAGCGTGCACGACGTGTGCATCTATGGCCGCGGCGCCATCGACGGCCAGACCGATTTTGCCGAGGACAACTGGTGGAACAAGGACTTTAAGAACATCTTCCGTCCCGAGGAGGGCCGCGAGGTCGCCCGCCCGCGCATGATCTTCCTGTCCGAGTGCGAAAACGTGAGTCTTGCCGGCTTTACCGTGCGCAACAGCCCGGCGTGGAATATCCATCCCATTCTGTGCGAGCACGTCGATGCCCTGTGCCTGTCCATCGAGGGTCCCAAGAACTCCCACAACACCGACGGTTTCGATCCCGAGAGCTGCAGTTTTGTCCGCATCCTTGGCTGTCAGTTCTCGGTGGGGGACGACTGCATCGCCATCAAGAGCGGCAAACTGGGCATTGAACCCGAGCTCCGTCCCGCCACGCACGACGTGCTGATCTCGCACTGCTACATGCACGACGGCCACGGCGCCGTGGTGCTGGGATCCGAGGCCGCCGGCGGCATCAAGGACCTCACCGTGAGCAAGTGCCTCTTTGAGCGCACCGACCGCGGCCTGCGCGTCAAGACACGCCGCGGACGCGGCAAGGACGCCGTCAACGAGGGCATCACCTTCGAGCACATTCGCATGGATAAGGTGCTCACGCCCTTCGTGGTTAACTCGTTCTACTTCTGCGACAAGGACGGCAAGACCGACTACGTTCAGTCTCGCGAGGCGCTGCCCGTCGACGACCGTACGCCCGGCTTTGGCGCCACGACGTTTTGCGATATCGAGGCCACCAACTGCCATGCGGCCGCGGCCTATATCACGGGCCTTCCCGAGAGCAAGGTGACGCGCCTGACGTTCCAGGATGTCCATGTGACCTTTGCCGCCGATGCCGAGCCCTTTGTGCCGGCCATGGCCTGCGGCGTGGAGCCCATGGTGCGCCAGGGCATCATCGCGCAGAACGTGAAAGTCCTCGACCTGCAGAACGTGCGCATCGAGGGTCAGGATGGCGACGAGCTGCAGCTGCAAAACGTCGACAAGGTTATCCGCGCGTAGGGTAGTGCTCCTGCACAAGTGAATACGGCATGTTGAGGCGTGCGACGGTCGGGTCTGCCCGGCTGTCGCACGCAATCTATAGGTGCCGGTATTGCACGGTGGGTGTTCTGTGACAGAAAGCGTAATGACAGATGAGTGGTAAAGAACAGCTCTTTGAGGTATCGCTCGAACGCGAAGGCGCGTATCGCAGCATTTCGGCGGCGCTCGAGGCGGCGGAGCGGTGTGTGCCCGATGCGACCGTGCCGGTGCGCGTGCTGGTGGCGCCGGGTGAGTACCGCGAACGGGTCGAAATTCGTCGTCCGCATGTGACGCTCGAGGGCGAGACGGCCGACAGCGTGCGTATCGTGGGAGGCCTGGGTGCCAAGATGCCTTCGGAAGATGGTAGCTGCCAGGATGGAAGACTCGGCACCTTCCGTACGTACACGGTGCTGGTCGATGCCGACGACGTGACGCTTGCGGGTCTAACAATCGAAAACAACGCCGGTGATGGGCGCGAGGTCGGCCAGGCGATTGCCCTGTATGCCGATGGTGACCGCCTGGTTGTCGATGCCTGCTGCATTAAGGGACACCAGGACACGCTCTTTTTGGGGCCGCTGCCGCCGCGCGAGGCCAAGCCGGGCGGCTTTATAGGCCCCAAGCAGTTCGCCCCGCGCCGCGTGGGGCGGCAGTATTTTCGACGTTGCCGGATCGAGGGCGATGTCGACTTTATCTTTGGCGGCGCGCGTGCCTACTTTGAGGGGTGTGAGATTCGCTCGCTCAACCGCGATATGGATGTCAACGGGTATGTAACGGCAGCCTCCACGCCTCAGGGCGAGCCGTACGGATTTGTGTTTCATGGCTGTTCGTTTACAGCCGATGAGGGCATTGCCCCCGGATCGGTCTATCTGGGTCGTCCATGGCGCGAGTGGGCCCAGACCGTTTTGCTCGAATGCTGGCTGGGCCCCCATATTTCACTCGAGGGCTGGTGGGATTGGAATAAGCCAGCGGCACATGACGGCACCCTGTATGCCGGCGGTGCCCTGTTTGGCCCGGCGGGTGATACTGCCGCTTGGGTGCCGTGGGCGCATTGCCTGACCGGTCAGGATTCCGAACGCTATGCGCGTGACCGAGTGCTTGCCGGCACGGATGGTTGGGATCCCGAGGGCGGCGACGGTGATGCGGTAGAGACGGCCGGGCTATCTGCCAATGGCCGCACCGTGCACATCGAGACGTACTACGAGGACGAACCTGCGCTGCGCGCCCGACTGAAGCGCGAGGGGCGCTCGGCCGCATTTACGGGCAAGACTCCCACAGACTTTGAGGCATGGAAGGCTGCGACCAGGACTCGTCTGTACGATATTTTGGGTCTTTCGCTTATGGACCGCGCCCCGATTGAGATTCGTGAGCTCAATCGCGTGCGGGTTGCCGGCAGCATCGTGCGTACTCATGCGGTGTTGCAGGTTGAGCACGATGTGTGGATGCCGTTTTACCTGTTGGAGCCGTCCCGCCCCAAGCTTGACGAGCGGGGACTCAAGCGCTGCTATATCTGCCCGCATGGTCACCAGGGGGCGGGTGCTGCAAGCATAGCCGGCGTTGCGGGCGTGCCGGCGGTCGACGATGCCGTGCGTAAGTTCAATTACGACTACGGTCTGCGTTTGGCGCGCATGGGTTACGTGACCGTCTGCCCCGATGCGCGTGGTTGGGGATACCGTCGTGACTGGAAGGGTCAGGGCGACGACGAGAACAGCTACCTGCGCGGTACGTGTCTGAATCAAGCACGTATGGCCGAGCCGCTGGGTCTTACGGTCGCGGGCCTCAACGCCTGGGACAACATGCGCTTGATTGATTACTTGGAGACACGCGGTGACATTGCCATGGACGACCTGGGCTGCTTTGGTTTTTCGGGCGGCGGTTACATGACGTTGTACCTGTCCGCGCTCGACCCGCGCGTGCGCAAGGCGTTTGTCTCGGGCTATCTGTACGGCGTTGATGATTCGCTACTGCACCTCAACGGCAATTGCAGCTGCAATTACACGCCTGGACTCTGGCGTCTGCTCGACATGGGCGACATTGCATCGCTTGTCGCGCCACGGCCGCTCTTGGTTCAGAGCTGCGAGAAAGACCATCTCAACGGCGCCCGCGGGCTTGCGAACGTAGACGAGCAGCTCGATATCGTTCGCGACGCCTACGCGCTGCTGGGCAAGGACGAAAACCTTCTGCACGAGGTCTGCCCGGGTGGACACCACCTGGGCGTGGCGCATCTTGCCGAGGATATCGAATGGCTCGATTCGCAAGTTGCGGAATGCGCCCACGCATAGCCCCTCGGATGTTGCGAATGAACGGTATGTACCTGTATGACCGCCGGTGTGCGGGTGAGGAGAAGAATATGGAAACGAAAAACTTGAGCGAATTGACCATCTGCTGCTTTGGCGATTCGACCACCTGGGGCGATAACGGATGCGGCGGGGGAGGCAACGATATCTCCTGGACTTCGCACCTGGGTGCGCTGCTGGGCGGCGCTACGATCGAGAACTTTGGTATTAAGGGTTCGCGTATTGCCGTCAAGGCCGACCGTAGCGATTCGTTTGTCGAGCGCTTGGACGGCATCGATCACACGGCAGATATCTGCATCGTCTTTGGCGGCGTTAACGACTTTAGCCGTAACGTGCCGCTGGGAGAGCTGGGCAGCACGGACGTGCACGAGTTCTACGGTGCGCTCGACTACCTGATCCGCACCATCACGGCGCGCTCGCCTCAGGCAAAGCTGGTGTTTATGACGCCGTGCAAGACGAGCGGCAAACACGAGAAGGATATTCCGGCAAGCAACGAGGCCAACCATCTGGGCCTGACGCAAGACGCCTATGTGCAGGCGATGCTGGAGGTTTGCGATCGCTACTCGGTGCCGGTGATCGACCTGTATGCGCAAAGCGGCATCAGCCCGTTTTTGCCGGAGCACCGCGAGCTCTACATGCCGGACGGTCTGCATTACAGCCCTGCCGGCTATGAGCGCCTGGCGCATCGCATCGCTGCGGGCCTCAACGCCGTTTGCCGTTAAAAGTCTGCCGTTCACGGGGATTATAGGGTTAACGTTCACCCTATAATCCCCGTTCGCGTTACACTAGGGGAAACGTTCACCCATCAATAACGTCAGAGGGGACAGCAATGGGTTGCAATCAGATTCTGGACCGTTATATCGAGCAGTTGATCGAGACCTCTACGCCTCAGGCGCCGGCCTGGAATATCGAAAAGCTTCGCGCCGGCAAGGAGAACACCTGGAATTACATTGACGGCTGCATGATCAAGGCGCTCATCGAGCTGTACGAGATCACCGGCGAGCAGCGTTACCTGACCTTCGCCGACGACTATATCGACTTCTTTGTCCAGGATGACGGCACCATCAAGCATTACGATCCCCAGGAGTACAACCTCGACAACGTCAACGCGGGCAAAACCCTCTACAAACTCTATGACCTGGTGGGCAAGCCCAAGTACCGTGCCGCCATGGATACCATCTACCGTCAGCTCGAGACCCAGCCGCGTACCAAAGAGGGTGTGTTTTGGCACAAAGCCGTCTACCCCAACCAGATCTGGCTCGACGGCATGTACATGGCGCAGCCGTTCTACATGCAGTACGAGCTGAGCTTCCACAACCGCCGTGCCTGCTCGGATAGCTTCCATATGTTCCAGGTGGTGCACGACCTGATGCGCAACCCCCTCAACGGCCTGTACTATCACGCCTACGACGCGAGCCGCAAGCAGTTCTGGTGCGATCCCGTCACCGGCCTTTCGGCCAACTTCTGGCTGCGCGCCGAGGGCTGGTTCGCCATGGCGCTCATCGATACCTGGGAGCTCATGCCGCCCTCGATGTCGGCCGAGAAGGACGAGATCCGCAAGATGTTCCACGACCTGATCGACGCCATGCTGCCGTATCAGGACGAGAAGACCGGTATGTGGCACCAGGTCATCAACCTGCCCAATATCGCCCCCAACTATCTGGAGGAGTCGGGCAGCGCCATCTTTGCCAACGCCATCATGAAGGGCGTGCGCCTGGGCGTGCTGGGCGAGCGCTACTACCAGTACGGCCGCCGTGCGTTTGACGGCATCTGCGACACGTGCCTGTCCGAGCGCGACGGACAGCTGGCGCTCGACAACATCTGCCTGGTGGCGGGTCTTGGCAACACCGCGCACCGCGAGGGCACGTTTGGCTACTACATGAGCGAGCCCGTCGTCAAAAACGACGCGAAGGGCGTGGCGCCGCTGGTGCTCGCCTATATCGAGACTATGCATCATGACAAGTTGGCCGGTAAGCGCGATCCGCTCGCCCCTTCGGGCGTGTGCTCCATCGATGACCCGTTTGGCGGCTACACGCCGGGCATCAATGCTCATAAGGGGCGTGAATAGCGTGGGGGCCATTACTCCGGGCGTGCGTTTACACGATCTTCCGCAGGGGACCGTCGAGGAACGCATTCGCATGGCAGGAGAGCTGGGCTTTTCGTGCATTCAGCTGCCGAGCAAGGTGCTCTACGCATCAATGGGAATCGATCGATGCGGTCTGACCCGCGAGCTCGCCGAGCATTTGCGTGCGGTGCTCGATGAGGCGGGCGTTTCGGTCGCCGTGCTCGGCTGTTATAAGAATCTGGCGACGCCCGATCGACAACAGCTCACGGATAACTTTGCCGAGTACGAGGCGTGCTTGAACTTTGCTCAGATGCTCGGCGGCTGTCCGGTTGGCACCGAGACCGGTCGTCCCAATGCGCAGAACTGCGTTGCTGGCGACCGTATGACCGACGAGGCACTCGATGCGTTTATGGATGGACTCGCGCGCGTCTGCGAGTGCGCCGAGGCCGTGGGTGGGCAAATACTGATCGAGCCCGGCTGGAACGAGACGGTCAACACGCCAGATCGCTGCCGTGAGGTGCTGGAGCGCGTCCCGAGCCCGGCGCTCGGCGTGATCTACGACCCGGTGTCGCTGCTGCATCCCAGCGTCGTTGGCGAGGCGCAGGAAATCACCGCGCGTATGCTCTACTTATGCGGCAGTAAGATTCGCGTGCTGCACGCCAAGGATTTTGAGGTCGTCGACAACGAGGACGAAGCCGGCTGGTGCGATGGTACGGGTTCTCGCCTGGTGTGCCACGGCGTGGGCGAGACGGGCCGCTATGACTTTGAGCCCGTGGTGGCCTGGGCGGCTGCCGCCTGTTCGGGGATTCCTTGTGTGGTCGAGAACAGCGTGCCGGCGACGGCGGCTAGCTGCCTGGCGACACTCGAGCGCATGTCCGCTCGCTGCGGGGCTCCGCATCGCGAGATATAGCATTGGCTTTTGCCGTGGCGGCATATTGAGTTTGCTTGACTGGGGGCGGCGGTGAAGGGTTTTTATCGTCGCCTCATTGGATTACATCAAAAAGGGGAGTTGCGTGGCTATCCACATTGTCGAAGAGGCGAATCGTTGCCTAGGTTGCAAAAGGGCGTTCTGCCAGCTTAAAGGCTGCCCGGTGCAGACGCCTATTCCGCAGGTCATTGACTTGTTCAAGCAGCGTCGTCTGGAAGAGGCAGGTGAGCTGCTGTTCCAGAACAACCCCATGAGCGCGGTCTGCTCCATGATCTGCAACCATTCGGGCCAGTGCGAGGGCGCGTGCATTCAGGGCCGCAAGGGCGCACCGGTGCATTTCTCGAGCATCGAGAACTATATCTCGACTGCGTATTTGGATCGTAGGGAGTGGAAGCCTGCGCCGTCGTGCGGCAAGCAGGTTGCCGTGGTCGGTTCCGGTCCTGCCGGCATTACCGTGGCCATTAAGATGGCCCAGCTGGGCTGTGCCGTCACGGTGTTTGAGCAACGCCCCGAGATCGGCGGCGTGCTGGAGTACGGCATCCCCGAGTTTCGCCTGCCCCGTGCTCTCGTGCAAAAGTACCGTCACGTGATGTGCTCGCTTGGCGTACGCGTCCGTCCCTCGACCACCATTGGCGGCGCGCTGCATATCGACGACCTGTTGCGCGACGGCTACGATGCGGTCTTTGTCGGTACCGGTACCTGGCGCGCCCGCAAGCTGGGTATTCCCGGCGAGTCGCGTGGTAACGTACTGTTTGGTATCGATTACCTGGTCGATCCCACGAGCGTGGCGATCGGTCAGAACGTGGCGGTTATCGGCGCCGGCAACGTGGCCATGGATGTTGCCCGCACGGCTCTGCGCTCGGGCGCTCGCAAGGTTACCGTGTATGCCCGATCGCGCCATATCTCGGCCATCGATGACGAGGTGGAGCTGACCGAGCTTGACGGTGCCGAGATCGTGCGCGGCAAGGCGATTTGCGCCATCGACGATAACGGTCCGGTTTTCGAGACGGCTATCTTTGACGAGGGCGACAACGTGGTGGGCTACGAGGAAGAACTTGACCATGTGCCCGCCGACACGGTTGTGATTGCGGCCTCGCAGGTGCCCAAGGACAAACTGGTGCTTACGACGGGCGGTCTGGAGACCGACCATCGCGGTCTTCTTTCGGTCGATGAGTGCGGCATGACCACCGTGCCTGGCGTCTTTGCCGCCGGCGATGTGGTCAACGGCCCGCTCACCGTGGTCCATGCCGTAGCCGGCGCCAAGCTCGCCGTCGAAGGCATGACCAGCTATCTGGGCCTCTAACCCACCCCGCCCATCAGTTGCGGTGAAATACGGACTGTTTTGGCTGTCAAAGGCCTTATCTACTCCGTATTCCACCGCAACTTTTTGTGGGCTGAGTAAAAGCCGGGGGAGCGTGCGCGGTCGGGTACGGCGCGGTTACTGCTACGATAGATAGGTCAGTAACTGCCGCCGAGCGGCTCAAACGAAAGGAACCCTGTATGGAGTCTTCCGCCTACCCGATGCTCTTTAGCCCGATCAAGGTCGGTACGACCGAGGTCAAGAACCGCGTCTTTATGCCGCCGGTGTCCACGAACCTGGCCGATCATGGCTATGTGACCGACGACTTGGTCGATCATTACCGTGCCCGTGCCAAGGGCGGCGTGGGCCTCATCATCACCGAGGTCGTGACGGTCGAGCCCACCTATACCTATCTACCGGGTGACATGTGCTGCTACGACGACACGTTTATCCCTGGCTGGGAAAAGCTCGCCGCGGCCGTCCACGAGTATGGCTGCAAGATCATGCCGCAGCTCTTCCACCCCGCCTACATGGCCTTTAACATTCCGGGCACGCCGCGCCTGATCGCTCCGTCCTTTGTGGGCCCGTCCTATGCCCGCGAGGCGCCGCGCCCCATCACGGTCGATGAGATCCACGAGCTCACGCATCAGTTTGGTGACGCTGCTGTGCGCATGCAGAAGGCCGGTGTCGACGGCGTCGAGGTCCATGCGGCACACGCCCACGGCATGCTCGGCGGCTTTTTGACCCCGCTCTATAACAAGCGCACCGACGAGTACGGCGGCTCGCTCGACGCCCGCATGCGCTTCCTGCTCGAGGTCATCGCCGAGATTCGCGAGCGCTGCGGCAAGGACTTTATCATCGACGTCCGTATCTCGGGCGACGAGTACACCGATGGCGGCCTGACCCTCAACGACATGATCTACGTCTCGCGTCGCCTGGAGAAGGCCGGCGTCGACATGATTCATGTGTCGGGCGGCACCACCATCAAGCGCGGTTCCGCCATTCCCGCCGCCGGCACGCAGCAGGCCTCGCACGCCGCCTGCTCGCGCGAGATCAAAAAGCACGTCAACATTCCCGTTGCCACGGTCGGCCGCATTAACGAGGCATGGATCGCCGAGGAGCTGATCGAGGACGGCGCTGCCGACATTTGCATGATGGGCCGCGCCAATCTGTGCGATGCCGAATTCTGCAACAAGGCTGCTGCCGGCAACGCCGACGACATCCGCCCCTGCATCGGTTGCCTGCGCTGCCTGAACGGTATCATGTTTGGCAAGCGCATCTCCTGCACCGTCAACCCGGACGTGGAGCGTGACGAGGCTGGCTACGAGCCTGCCGCCGAGGCAAAGAACGTGCTCGTTGTGGGTGCCGGTCCCGCGGGCATGGAGGCAGCCTATATTGCCGCCAAGCGCGGCCATAACGTGGTGCTCGTGGATAAGCAGGACGAGCCGGGCGGCGAGATGCGCATTGCGGCCGTTCCGCCGGCAAAGCAGGAGCTCACGCGCGTGATCAAGTATCAGTACCGTCGCCTGGCCGAGGCCGGCGTCACGTGCGTCTTCGGTACCGAGCTTTCGGCCGAGGACATCCAGCGCGACTACGCGGGCTACGAGGTTGTCCTGGCTTATGGCGCCGAACCCATCGCCCCGGCCTTTATGCAGGGATTTAAGCAGGTCATGACGGCTGACGACCTGCTGGGTGGCAAGGCTTTCCCGGGCAAGAAGATTGTCATCGTGGGCGGCGGCACCGTCGGTTGCGAGACGGCCGATTACCTGGCCCCGTTGGTCAACGATCTGTCGCCGGCAAACCGCGACATCACCGTTATCGAGATGACCAAGACGCTCGCCGCCAACGAGGGTGGTGCCGGTCGCGCGGTGCTCATCACGCGCATGCTCTCCAAGGGCGTCCATGTGCTAACCGAGGCCAAGGTGACCGAGATCACCGAGGATGCCATCAGCTACGAGAAGGATGGCGAGGCCCACACCAT
>URZR01000010.1 GCA_900552425.1 uncultured Collinsella sp.
CCAGCGCATGAGCAGCGCTTTTTAAAAGCCCACCGAGCTAATAATCAGTTTTGTTGCCAAACATTTTATCGGTCTGTCCAGTGTAAGTGCCCGCGCCCCCAGATGGCCGCCGCGTCCGCCGTTGGGGATTACAAAGTTGCAATTGGGACGTTCGCCCTGTCTTTTGGCAGGTCGGCGGCGTATCCTTATAACCTACAACAAAGCGAGAAAGGTTCTGTATGGATCGAAACGAACTCGACCCCAGCGTCCCCAGCGCCACAGAGGTCAAGAAGATTCCCCTCATCATTAAGGTGTACGCCGTCCTGTGCATCCTTTCCGGCGTGGGCACGCTCCCGTCGGTCGCTGCCTTTATGTGGCAGGTCATCACGGCACTTGTTAACGGCAACGCCACCGAAAAGCTCGGCGACAACACGCTCGTCGCAGTCGGCCTTATCGTCGCCGGCATCATGCTCTCTGCGGCAAGTGCCGTCATCTTAATCATCTTTGGCCTGGACCTTATCAAAAACCAGCGCCGCAACGCCGCCCGCCTGTCCTACATCCTTATTGCATTCACCGTCGTCGAGCTTTTGGTCGACGTGATGCTCCAGGGCATCGGGCCCTTCCTGCTGCGTCCCGCGATCCAGCTCGGCATCCTTGTTGCACTTTCGGCAACCGTCGACCCCACGCTGCGTCAGGAGCGCGAACTGCAGCGCCGCCTGCAGGAGATGCTCGACCGCGACGCCGCCGCCGAGGGCATGCTCGGCCGCGATGAAACCGGCGAGGGCTACATCAAGCTCAACTACTTCAACCTGTTCTGGGTGTTCTTTGTCTGCTGCATACTCGGCCTGATCGCCGAGGACATCTGGCACATGACGGTCGACGACCCGGGCGTCTATCAGAACCGCGCCGGCATGCTGTTTGGCCCCTTCAGCCCCATCTACGGATTTGGCGCCGTGCTCATGACCATGGTGCTTAACCGCTTCTACAAAAAGAACCCCATCATCATTTTCCTGGTGAGCGCCCTGCTCGGCGCCAGCTTTGAGGTGTTCGTGGGCTGGTTTATGCAGACCGCGTTTGGCGTGGTCTCGTGGAGCTACTCGCACATAACGCTGTTCGGTTTGCCCGATCCGCTCGTGGTCCTCACGGGCGGACGCACCTGCACGGGCTTCGCCTGCCTGTGGGGCCTGGGCGGCCTCATCTGGATCAAGCTGCTGCTGCCGAGGCTGCTTAAGCTTATCAACAAGATCCCCTGGAAGAGCCGCTACTCGGCCACCGTCATCTTTACCGTTATCATGCTGGTCGACGGCGTCATGACGCTGCAGTCGCTCGACTACTGGTACCAGCGCGTTAACGGCACGGAGCCGGACATTCCCGTCGCACAGTTCTACGGAGAGCACTTCGATAACGAGTACATGGAAAACCGCTTCCAGAGCATGACCATGAGCCCCAAGGATGCGACGCGCGTGTAGCGCCCACCGCGCCCAAAACGCAAAATGCCCGCCGGTATCACACGTACCGGTGGGCATTTTTATAAACGATCCTTCTATCGACGCAAGCCTCTACGCCTCGCGCTCGACCTCACTCACGCATTCGTTCTTAATGGTGCCAACGAGCGCCTGCAGCGCATCGACCACGTGCGGGCGAATGTCCCCGCCGATGAGCACGAGCATGATGTCGTCACCTACGGCAAGCTCGCCGCTTGCCAGCCACACACGCACATAGCCGATACCCGGCATCGCACGCGTCGCCTCGATAGCAGACCGTACCTTTTCGGCGTCGTAGTCAAAGACCATGCCGCCCACCCTGTGGCCTGGCGCCACGCCATCGGTCTCGACTCCGCGCACCTCGGCCTTGGGCGTCGCGCGCACCACACCGTTATGCGTCAGATACATCCCACAGCCTGCCGCCGAAGCATCGGCCTTGGCCTCGCGCAGCCAAGCATCAATCGAAGGCATCAATTTGCCACTCTCGAGCATCATTTCTCCCTTACCGTCGTCGAGTAGCCAATTTGGGACGGGGCCTTTTTAGCTACTCTCGAACAACTTATTCCTCGACCGGCGTGAGCACCATGACGGCGCGTGTGTTGCTCAGCGACAGCGAACGACAGGTCACGAGCGTTACAACCTTAGTTGCCGAAGCGGCACGATCGGTGGCATCACTCGCCACGGCAGAGGCACCGTCGAGCATCTCGGACAGGTAGTTCTTGAGTCCGTCGTCGCCCTCAAAATTGGTCGTGCGCGCCTTGGCATACGTGTCCTCGACCACCTTGGTCGCCAGCGGACGCAACTTATACGTCGCATCGCGCGTGATGTAGTACACATATTCAATGCTATCGAACGTTGCCTGGTCAGTCGTATCCGAAATCACGTTGAACATCGACCCATCGTTCATATGGTGGCCGTAGATCGTGGTCTGCTGGTCGACCATTCCCGGCGCGGTGTCATCGCTATCCAAGAAGATGGCACCCGAGGCGTTAGACGTGCCATCGAACAGCGTGTTGAGGTATTTGGAGTTGTTGTTGGTCTGCACCACGGGATAGTTGATGTTGGTTCCCGGCACGTAAATCCAACCCACAATCTCGGGGTTCGTCTGAGCAAGCGCATCAAAGTCGATAATCGGCACGCCGCTGGCGTCCTTATCGCTTACATATTGCTTCTCGATTTTCTGATACGAATCGCTCGCCTGCTTATAGCCAATCTGGGCATTAATAAAAATAGCGGCGGCGGCGACAATCAGACCGATACCGATGATGATGAGCAGAATGGGAATAATGGAGTGGCGCTTTTTGCGCGGCGGCTCGGTGCGATCCGACGGCGCGGCATGCGATGAAGACCGGGGCGGCTTCTTAGCGGAGCTATAAGACGAAGGACGATATGCGGCCGGCGCGTCCTGTCGACGATGCGTCGCCGGTGTCACGGGGCGCGGCGCGCGCGGCTGCTGAGGAGAGGATGTCCGACCCTGCTGTGCCGCACGGGCAGCACCCGGCTTCGACGGATCGGGAATCTGAGAAGCCTTGAATCGTTTTCCCTGATAATCGGACATGGCTCTCCTTATACTGCGGTGAAACGGCGGAACGCTTAGGCGTCAGCCATCTCCTGCTTCATCTTCTCGATAACCTTGCGGTACTCGGGGTCGCAAGCACCCAGAATCTGTGTGGCATAGATGGCGGCGTTCTTGGCACCGTTGATGGCAACGCAGGCCACGGGCACGCCCGAAGGCATCTGCACCATCGACAGCAGCGAATCCATACCGCCCAGGTCACTCGTCTTCATAGGCACGCCGATAACCGGCAGCGGCGTAAAGGCAGCCACGACACCACCCAAGTGAGCGGCCTTGCCGGCGGCGGCGATAATCACTTTGATACCGCGATCGGCGGCAGTCGAAGCCCAGTCGTGGACCTTCGCCGGCGTGCGGTGCGCGCTCGCAATGACGAGCTCATAGGGCACACCCAGTGCCTCGAGCTCGGCGGTGCAGCCTTCCATAACGCCCAGATCGGACTTGGAACCCATGATGATCCCGACAACCGGCTTTTGATCTGCCATAAACAAAGACCTCCTGTTGAGAGCGGCGACGCGGCGGATCCGCGACCCTTAACTGCAAATAAATCAAGTATAGCCGCCGATGCCGATGTGTTCGGCGGGAGACGGAATGCTTTGCGAGATTAAGGCCGAAGGGTCGGAGCTTTCCGCCTACATTCAAAAAGCGTGCCCACCGTCCTTGGGTGGGACGGCGGGCACGCTTGCTTAGCTGTTGCTGGGGCTACTTGGCCTTGCTGCGACGATGGAAGAAAGCGCCGATCGCGGCGATGATGGCGCCAAGACCACCGACGGTCACGACGGTCGCCGCCGTCTGGTCGCCGGTATT
This sequence comes from uncultured Collinsella sp., assembly GCA_900552425.1. Classification (GTDB taxonomy): domain Bacteria; phylum Actinomycetota; class Coriobacteriia; order Coriobacteriales; family Coriobacteriaceae; genus Collinsella. Next base: position 3,844 of record URZR01000010.1, read on the forward strand.
GGGGATCGCCGAACCGTTCTTCTTGCTGCCCTGGGCCTTGTCGCCTGCGGGCTTGCCCGCCTGGTTGCCGCCGTTCGAGCCATTGCCGGAACCCTGGTTGCCCGAGCCGCCCTGATTGCCGGAATCGGCATCCTTGAGGCTCTCAATAGCCAGCTTGAGCTGGTCATAGGCCGCCTGGAGCTGGGTGTCGGAAGCATTCTCATCACCCAAGACGTCCTCGGCGTAGGTAATGGCATCCGTCAGGGCCTTGACAGACTCGTCCGTCTTGCCCCTGGTGTCAGTCTCCTTCGCCTGCTTGACCAGGGCCTTGAGCTGCTTCTTAGTCGGATTCTCGACCGGGACCACCGGGGTCTTCTCGAGCGCGCCGCGGGCGCTCTCGAGCGCCCTGAGCGCCTGGTCGACCTCGTCCTGCGTGGCGTCCTCATCGCTCAAGATGGCGCGGGCGCTCGCCAGGGCGTTCTCGAGCGCCGTCCAGGAGGCCTCGGTGTAGTCACCGGCCTTGAGGTCGCCGGCAGCAACCTCGGCATCAACCTTTTCGATCGCGGTAGCGAGATCATCCTTCGCCACCGGATCGGGGACGGCCGTACCGTAGAACTTGAGCTCCGCCATGCTGCAGTAGGCATCAACGTCGCCACCGCCGGCGTGAATCACCTTGACGGTCACGTAGCGACCGCGCGCGGCGCCAAAGCTCATCTGCTTCCAGTCGCCACGGTCGGTGAGCACGCGGCCGTCGTTGTCGAAGGCGAACGTACCCATCGACGCGGCGGTGCCCATCTCATAACCGTCGGCAGTGTCGGAGACCAGTATCTCGGCCTCGAAGATATCGCCGTTAGTGCCGCCGTCCTGGCGCGGCAGGAATGTAACGTCGGTGAGATCGTAGTCGCGGCCCAGGTCGACACTCAGATACTGGGGCATACCGGTCCCATGGGCCCAGTCGCTGTGCCAAAGCGTCCGCTCGTCGCCGTCGAGAGCGTTGACGGCGTTGCTGCCCTCGTAGTCGGCCTCACTCGAGAAGTCGGCCACCTTGACGTTCTTGCGGTTCTCGGGCGTGTTGATGAGGATCTTCTCATCGACAGGGCGCATCTTGAGGCCGTCGATTGCCTTCTCGATCTTGGCAGTGGCGTCTGCGACATCCTTCTTGCTATAGCTGCCCTGGCCGCTGTCGAGGAGCTTCCGAGCCGCCTCGACCGCAGTGGTGAGAGCTGCATAGGAATCCTTGGTGTAGACGGACTCGCTGTAGCCCGCGGCCTTGGAAAGCGCTGCCACGAGCGCAGAGGTATCGACACCAGCCTTGACCTCGACCTCATAGGATGCGGTCTTGGAGGGGTCGAGTACCGACGCCACCGTGATCTTTGCCTTGCCGGCCTTGTTGGCACGCAGGTAGTAGCTCACGCTATCGCCAGCCTGAACAGCGGAGACGCTTACCACAGAGGGGTCGGAGCTCTCGACCGTCACATAGGGGTAGCCAGCGCTCTCAGGCGTAGCCTTGGCGTCGACGGGCGTAATGTCGCCTTCAAAGAACTCGGTCTGGTTCTTGCCTAGCTCGACACCCTCGATGGCCTCGACACCCTGCGTGTAGTTGAAGTTGACCTCACGCAGTGTGAGCATCTGGTCACCCGATGCCTCAAGCGGCGTGACCTCGACCTTGGTCGCCTTCTTGCCCTTGTTCTCGGCAGAGAGGTCAAAGGCGTAGCGAGCCAGGAAGGAATCGTACTCCCCGCCCGCGAACTCTTGGATCGAGCCATCCTCGAACGTCACGACGGCCTTGATCTTCTGTACGGTTCCGTTGCCGCCGTTGCGGTTAACGACCTCGACGCTATCGAGTTTCGACGGCGTCTTAAATGCGAATGTCATCGTGGTGGGAAGCTTCACGTAACTCGGTAGCTTACCCTCGCTGTCCCAGTTGCCACTCCAGTTCCACAGGAACTCAAAGCCGTTGTCGCCCTCGTTATTATCGAACAGCGCGTTATAGCTCTTCTGCTGGATAAGTTTCTCGACGTTGGTCCCGTCGTCGGTCGTGAGCTCATCGTTGGTCATCGTGATGTTGAAGGCATCCTGGGCGTACTCGGCGACCGTTGGCTGAGGAACGTCCGGCATCGTCACCGTGCCGTCGCTCGCAAACTCAAGTGCGTCGCATGCCGGGCCGATAAGCCAAGATGTCGAGGGCAGTTCGACCTTTCCGGCGGTCTTGGCCTTGAGCTTGAAACTCGCCACCGCGCCAGTACCGTTGTAGAGCTTGCCATCGCCGCGGTTGGCAAAGGCGAGATTGATAGTCTGCGTTCCGTCCACGAACTGGACCTTCTCGCGAGACAGGTTCTCCATGCCGGCAGTCGAGCCGTCCTGCGCGATGCTCTCGGACACAAACTCGAACTGGTCGCTCTTGAAGTTGACGAGGGCACCCAGGGCGTTGACGTTCTTGGCGTCGGCCGCATAGACATCAACGGTGATCTCATCACCGGCCTCGACCTCGGTCTTGCTCGGAATCACCGCGAGCGAACCTGCGACCTTGCCCTTTTGTTTAGTGCCGCCGTCAAGACCCGCCATGGTGAACGAGTAATCGTAGACGTCGTAAACGCCGTTATCGTTGAGGTCGGCGAAGTGGTCGCGGATCTGCGAACCGAACGTCGGGGTATCGGGCTCGCGATTCTCGAGGCCCAGATAGTTCTTCATGTTGGAGTAGTCTCCGTCGGAGATCGTGGCCTTGTTGAGGTTGGAGCCCACGGCGAAGCCATCCGTGCCGTCGGTCTTGTAGATGGCAATCTCGGACGCGGAGAAGAAATTGCCGACCGAGGCGAGCGGTGTCATGCGCACGTAACGAGCGGCCACGGTGCCGTCAAACGCTACCGTCTTACAATCAGCGGAACGTGCCCAATCGACCTCCTGGCTCGTCCAGTGGACGCCATCGAGACTCGTCTCAACACGCATCTTGGTCACGGTGCCGTTGCCGGCGTCATCGCGCGGATAGTACTCGAGCTTATCGAGCTTGTAAGCGCGTCCATAGTCAACGGTAAGCGCCTTGCCCAGATCGTTGCCACCGGAGTGGAAACCGCCGTCGCCCGACTGGAACTCATGGTCGAAGGCGAGCTCGGCCTTATGGCTGCCGTAAAGTGAGCCCTCCCAGGTGATTTCCTCGGCGTCGGGGACGTTCCGCCACGGATCGAGTGCGGAGTTCGCCTCGAGCACATCGCTCCAGGCGGAGTAACCTTCGGCGTTGCGCGAACGAATCTGGTAGGTGTGCTTGCTATTGTAGGCGAGGTCGGTGTGCGTGAACTCGGCCGCATCACCCACGGCAAACACAGTGCCGTCGACCTTAAGGTCGTAGGAGGTAGCACCATCGACCTTTCCCCAGGTGAGCTTGATGCTCGTTGGGGTCGTGGCGTCCTCGGGGGCAGTAAGGTTCGTGGGTGCGGAGAGGTTCTCGTTGAGGCGATCGGCTGTGAGCGTGGCGTCGGCGTTCACGAAACCGCCCAGCTCAAGCGTCTGCGCCGCTGCAGCAACATCGGTCTTCGCGAACTTGACGTAGACCTTGGGGTTCGTGGTGATCTTGGTGTTGTTAAAGCTCTCGCCCTGCTCGGCCTCGGTGCCGTCCGCATCGCTGCCGTAGTGGTTGAGGTTGGGGGTCTCGCTGTAGAAGTAGACCGCCTGGCCGGCCTCGGGGGTCGCGGCGTCAAAGGTCTCCTGCGAGTCGACCTCAACCACGTTGAGTGCGGATCCGCCGTTCTTGGCGACAACGCTCGTGGGCTTGGCGGACACATTGGCCACGAAGGTCGTGGTGCGGTTGGAGTCGTAGCCGTTGTAGCCGCCCTGCGAGGCCTCGGCGGTAAAGGTCGCGGTGCCGCCTGCGGCCTTGGAGCTGTAGACGGTGCTCACATGCTCACCGTAGGAGATATTGTCGATCGTGCCGTAGGAATCGTCCTCAGTCGTGTTGTTCTCGATGGAGGAGCCGTCGTCCTCGTACTGCGTAAAGGTGCCGTCGCCCTCGGTGGCGAAGAACTCGACGATACGCTGGCTGCGGTCGGTACCCTTGGCGTTGGTGTCGCTCACGGCCTCGGGGTTGTTGTTCTCGGCGTACATCGGCACGATAGCGTTGGCCTTCACAAACAGCGGCAGCTTCCAAAGCGGAGCCTCGTAGTTGTTGAGAACCTGGCCGCCGCGATACTGCTTACCCGAGAAGTAATCGATCCAGATGGTGGGATTCTCGTCGGTGCCGTAGTTGGGGAGGTAAATCCCATTGCGAATGTCGTTGCCGTTCTCGTCTGCCTGGGTATCCTGATACACCGGTGCCACTAGGAAGTTCTCACCGAACATATACTGGTACTGCGTCGAAGTGCTTGCGGCGTACTCGGAGTTGTCGGAAAGCAGCATGGCGCGGATCATGGGCAGGCCGGCATCGCCGTTACCCGTGTCGATGTTGGCCGCCGAGGCCGCGCTCGTGTAGATATAGGGCATGAGCTGCGCCTTGAGCTTGAGGTAGAAGCGCGAGATGCCTGTGTAGGGATCGCCGTGCGTCATGGGCGATTTACGGTAGGTGCCCCAACCGTCCATGTCAAGCATAGAGGGCGTGAACGTCTTCCACTGGTAGTCACGCGCAGAGATGATGGGGTCGCCGCCAAAGATGCCATCCATGTCGGAGCCGATGTTGGGGTTGCCCGAAAGACTCTGACCGATATACGTGGGGATATGGAAGCGAATGTACTCCCAGTTACCGCCATACTGGTCGCCGGTCCAAATGCCACCAAAGCGCTGCGTGCCGGCCTAACCATCGAGCGTGATGATGTTGGGGCGCTTGTTAGCGCCGGTCGTCACCGTGTCATAAGCTGTCTTGATGCCATTAAGACCAAAGGAGTAGCCAGATCCAACCCAGGCAACGTCGGTCTTAAGGGTAGTGATGCCTCCCGTCTTGACCTCGGCGTCGAAGTCGCGAAGCAGATGCCACGGGGTCTCAGGGTTGCTGTCGGGCTCAAGGTTGGACTGGGTCCACAAGCCCGTGCTCACACCCTTGGAGTTGGCATACTCGGTGAACTTCTTAAGGTTGTCGACATTGGCACGCACAGCGTTAAGACGGTCGGCCGAGCTCGCTCCGTCGGAGTTGACGCCGCCGGTCTTGTAGTAACCGTTCTGGCCATAGCCGGCGCCGTAACCGTCGTTCGGCAGGAACCAGCCGAGCGGCATGTCGTTGTCCTCGTAGTCATCGATAACCTGCCGAGCAGAGAACTGGCGGTCGAAATCGGTCGCTTTCATGTTCTCGGTATCAACCGTAGGGCCCTCACCGTTGAGCGTCTCGGCCGCAAGTGTGCCGTCGAGCTTGTAGCCCGTCGACATGCCAGACTCGTACTTAACGTCGCCCTTCTCGCTCGAGGACTTGCTGCCCTTGGTCTCCCACTTCTTTTGACCCGAGGTCGTTGACCAGCCATCACGGTTATAGGCATTAAGATGACCAAGGTAGAACCCGTACTCGGGCAGCAGTACCGGGTTACCGGTCACCTTGTAGTAGTCCTGCAGCATCTCGGTTGCCACGTTCGAAGCGCCCTCGTTGGTCGCCACGAAGTAGTAGGCATCAAACTCATTCTCGCTGTGCAAAGTCGTGACCGTCGATGAGTCCGTGGAACCGAAGTCGTAGGAACCCTCTGCAAACGTGTTTCGGAGTACGCCGTAGCCGTCACTCGTCCAATAAAACGGGTTGGGCGAGGCAACGCCGCCATCGGTCCAGTTGTTCGTGTTGGAGATGGCGATGGTCTGGTTGGTGTGCAGGAAGCGTCCGTTCTGGGTGCCGCCGCCAAAGAAGTTCTCGGACTTCTCCTTGGCGAGCGTCTGGACGGTACCCTTCTTATCAAGGTCGAGGGACGCGGACTCGGAAACCACGACACGGTCGCCTGACTTGATACTCATCTTGCCAGTCGCCTTGTCCAGGATCACGGTCGCCTTTCCGCCGGTGATCTCGATAGTGTCGCCCTTGTCGGCAACCGTCGCACTCGGCTTGCTGTAGGTGTCCGAGGTATCGGGCTGAGCCTGGATCTTAGCCGTGTGGGACTTACTACGCGGCGTGGCGTACTCGGAAAACTCACCCTTGGGGTCGACGTTATAACGGAAAATACCGTCCTCGAGGAACGTAATACGGCCCTTGATGCCGTCAGCGAAATCGATGTCGACGACATTCGAGGCAGACTGGGACACGGTCGCCGAGTCGACGCCCTTGAGTGGCGTGGCAATCGCCTGCTGGGGATTGGCAAACACGAGCGTCGCTGCAGTGGCAACGAGGACCGCGCTTCCCTTCACCCACCGTTTCGTAAAAATGGAATTCCTGCGCATCTGGTCTCCTTTCTTCCGACATGCTGAGGTGCCGAGGACGCCCCCCCCCCGGCAGCATGGGAAAACGTATCAAACGGAGATGTTCGGTACATTCCGCACAATGGGGGCCACCCGTTACCAAGGGGCCAACTGGTAGTAACCAGATAGCCACCTACTAGGTCATATCAACATATGGGAGCACTTGCGCACCCAAGTTCGGAATTCTCCTAGCGGCAGCAAAATAAGCGTCAACGGCAAGGTGGGCTTAATAAGCCATACCAATTGGTTCTTCAGTCAAATACCAATCTAGCAAAAATGTACTGTTTGTCTGGTATTACACAGACCATACCTTTCCCTCGGGAACTGGGCTTCGCGAAGTTTCCCGAGGGAAAGGCTCAGCCGCCATCCTGCAACCTACCGGGGATTGCCATGACGTACGTTGGCTGATTTGGTTTGGAATGAGATGTTGACGGTGGCTGATGGGCACAACTGTCCCGGGTGCATTTCAAGATGCACCTAAATGTCTGTCTTTATCCTTATAGATTGTCCAGGTAGTCGTCGGCATCATAGGTAAGGCTGTAAGCTTTATTCAGGATGCGCACGAGCTCCTGGGCATCGTGCTCGCCGAGCGCTGAGAGTTGTTTCGAGAGCGATGCCACACTCTCGGCATTTTTTTTCGCCGCGAAATCACGGCCTTCCTCGGTAATGCTCACCAGCACACGCCGACGATCGTTTGGATCAGTCCTGCGCTGAACGTAACCCTTACTCTCGAGTGAATCCAAGATATGCGACATGCGCGCACGGGAGAATTTCAGCTTCTTGGCAATCTCGGAGGGAATGACATCACCGTCAATACCCGATAGATACTGTAAAACCGGTGCCTCGCCCACACTGGCGCCGCCGGCAGCACTCAAGGATCCCTTGGCAAGGGAACGTGAGTACACAATCAGTTTTCGAGCGACGTCATCGTAATCCACTGGGGATATTGTCCTTTGCAACTCTAGAAGGGCCATAAAACCGTCATTTGCCGTACATTAGTTAACATTCGCAACAATTATTTATGATACCCCAACGCGGAAGTCTATTGCTCGTCCTTCTTGCGTCGCATAAGCTCCTCAACGTCGACACCAGCGGCCTCGAGCATGCGCTCGACATTCTTTTTGGCGTTGGTCGTGCCGACCTTAAGCACGATCGAAAGCGGAGTGCCCACCACCAGGCACACGATGCCCACGGGGACACCCCAGCCGGGGCCGCCCTGCATACCCCACATCCCCATCAAAAAGCCAATCGCCACGAGCGAATAGCCCAGGCGCAGCCAAACATTGAGCCGCTGAATAGCATCGGTCTGCATCTTTGCCTCGCGAATCAAGTCGTCGCGCGAAAGGTCGTGTCCATGTTTCTCGTGCATATGGTCCTCCTCGTGCAAAGTGTGCATCATGCGCAAGTGCATCGTTTGTCGAATACGTCATCTTTCAAGAGCAATATAGCGGGTGTCGTGTAGGCGATGGAGGTCGCTGGCCATATTGCCCTTGAAGGGCGGCGCAAAATCAGAAGGCCGTGCGGTTGAGGCCGCACGGCCTTACAGGGGGCCAGGGGATGATGACTAGTAGCTCAGTGCCGGGTCGAAGAAGCCAATGAGAACGCCCACAAATGCGATCACAACGAGGATCAGCATCATAACGATGGGGTTGACCTTCTTCTTGGTCATCATGTACCAGCAGAAGATGATGAAGATCATCGGCAGCAGGTGCGGATAGATGCCATCGAGCGTGTCCTGGAACTTACCGCCACCGGGCAGCACCAGGTTGGGGCTGCAGGTGATGGAGACCCAGGTAGCACCGACTGCACCGATGACCATGGTACCGACCATCACGATGGAATCACGCAGAGCCTTGGCCTTGGGGCCGACGAGGGCCTCGACCGCCTTGCCGCCGAGCTCATAGCCCTGGTTGTAGGCAAAGCGCATGCCAAGGAACATGAGCAGGTTCCACACGACAATATAGAAGATGGCGCCGAGCGGGGAGCCGCCGGTCGAGAGACCGAGGGCAATACCGAGCAGGATCGGGATCAGGGTACCGACGATCAGCGAGTCGCCAAGGCCGGCGAGCGGGCCCATGAGGCCGGCGCGGATGCCGTTGATGGCGTCGTCGTCGATGGCCTCGCCGTTTGCGCGAGCCTCCTCGAGGCCGGCGGTGACGCCGACAATCATGGTGCCGATCTGCGGCTCGGTGTTGAAGAACGCGGAGTAGGTCTGGAGGGCCTGCTTCTGCTCCTCGGGCGTGTCGTAGAGCTCCTCGACAATCGGAAGCATGGCGCACAGGTAACCGAAGGTCTGCATGTGCTCCTGCGAGAAGCAGGTCAGGTTGCCATAGGACCAGTTACGGAACGACTTGGCAAGCGTTTTCTTAGAGAGCTTTTTCTTCTCTGCCATTAGATGTCCTCCTCTTCCTCATCATCTGAGCCCGAGGCGATAGCTGCCTTGGGAGCGTTTGCGAGGTCGATCTTGAGCGAAGCGATCTCATAGTTGATCAGGGCGAAGAAGCAGCCGATGCCGGCAGCGGCGATCAGGTTGCAGCCCATAACAGCGGACAGGGTGAAGCCGAAGAAGAACGTCAGGAAGTCCGTGGGCTTAGAGATGACCTGCTTGAGTAGGATGGCGATACCGACGGTAGGCAGCAGCGAGCCGACGGTAAACAGCGTCTTCATCGCGATGCCGTCCATGGGCATGTAGGTCTTCATGAGGTCGACCATGGCGGTGCCGCCCATGGTGATGATGAACGTCGGGAGGAACGAGCAGACGATGTGACCGATCCAAGGCAGAACGTTGTTGACCAGGTAGAGCTTGTGGAGATCGCCCTTCTCGAGCCACTTCCAGCCCATGCCCTGCCACACCAGGTTGATGGTGGCGGTGCCATAGAAGAGCACAGTGCCGAGCGTGCCGACGGCGGCACCGAGGGATGCGGCCATGCCGGCAGCCTCAGCGGAGGCGGGATCGATGCCCGAGTTCTTGATGGCGAGGATCGCCAGCGGGATGCCGATATAGGACACGGCGCGGACGTCGGCGGAGACGGTTCCGCCGGGGGTCACGAGAGCGATGTAGACAACCTGGATGGCAGCGCCGACGAGGATACCCGTCTGCATATCGCCCATGATGATGCCGACGATGAGGCCGGCGACCAGAGGACGACCCAGAGTGTAGTTGCCGATCGTCGTGCCGCCCATGCCAGGCAGTGATGCCAGGCAGGCGAACAGGCCGAACAGCGCGGCTTGGAATGCATTGATTGCCATGCTTTCCCCTTTCTTTATTCCTCAGCCCCTTTCACCAAGGGCTGTAGATACCAAAATGCGGCTGGCACCTAACTAGAAGCCAAACTGACCGCGGAACTTGGGCCACTCACCGATGGACTTCTCCTTGATAAGGGCGAACTCGACCGTGTAGCCGGCGTTGGTGAGATCCTCGAGCGCCTGGGCCTCTTCCTGCGTGATCGACTGGTTGTTGCCAAGCTTGGTGGTGCCGGGACGATCGTTGCAGGGACCGACGATGATGCGGTCCATGCCGGGCTTAAAGCCAAAATCGACGAGAAGTTCCTTCATGTCGAGCGGGTTCTTGGTGATCAGGAAGTACTTGGTGTCGGACTTGAGAACCTTCTCGGAGACCTCCTTGAAGTGCTCCTTGGTCCACACGAACGTCTTCTTGCCCGAGGCACTCTTGTAGGCCTCCTTGAGCACGGGGTTGGACGCTGCAGCGTCGTTGACGGCGATAAGACCGTCGCAGGGATACTCGAGGGCCCAACGGGTAACGGTCTGTCCATGGATCATACGGTCATCAATACGGATGAACGAAATCATGCGTTCTCCCTTTCTTTATCACCGGGGGTCTTTCCTCTTAACCCCCGCTCCATCACGAAAATTTGGGCGGATGCGCTGCCTAGATGTCGTCGTCCTCGTTGTCGGCGTCATCGGTCGGGACAACGAGCTCGGACATACCGTTCTTGCCCTCCTGCAGCATCATCTGCTTGAGGGAATCCAGGTCCATGGTGGCAAGCCCCATCATGGCGGTCATAGCCATGGGCAGATTCATACCGCCGAAGGCAATGGTGTGGGCGAGCAAACCCTTCTCGGCCAGCGTGTTCATGGCATTGGTGAGCGGCGATCCGCCCAGGATGTCACCAAGCAGGACAACCTCGTCATCGGCGGTAACGGGAGCGAGCATCGCCTTGACGTTCTCGACATACTCGTCAGCGCCCATGCCGTCCACGAGACTCGTCGACAAGATGTTCGGGGCGTCATTGCCGAGCATCTTGAGGACACTGTGCAGTCCGGGAGCGAGCGTTCCGTGACTGACCATTACCAGATACCGCATGCGGTCTCCTCTCGACCTGCCGTGTGTCGCACGGCTTTGCTTTTTGCTGAGATTATTGTTGCGCCGGGGCATGTTCGGTACAAGAAAATAGTTGTGAACGGCAACTATTCATCGGTTAACGGTAGCAACTATTTTTGTGCCTAAATTATTTTTTCTTCTAATTATTTTTAAAATAGCAGGTAGATTGCCTGGTAAATGTTTTATGTTCCTTATGTACCATACATACCGACAAGAATCGGGCCTGACATCACCGGTTTGTCCCGCAGTGTCAGACCATGTCACGTACGCCCACGACATGGAGGTACCCCATGGATATGATCTCGTTTCTCGCCTCCGAACCCTTCGACCGCAGCGGTGATACGCCGCTCTATGTCCAGCTTAAACATCGAATCGCTCTGCTTATCGCCAGCCAGGCGTTCGACACCAAGACGCCGCTGCCACGCGAGCTCGAAATCTGTGAGCGGCTGGAGTTATCGCGCGCGACCGTGCGCCGTTGCTTCCAAGATCTCGTCATCGAGGGGCGCGTGGTGCGCAAACGCGGGCAGGGCACGTTCATCAAGCCCCAAACTTCAGCACCCGGCATCGACCTGGCCCTGAATTTCAGCGCGCGGATGCGCGAAGCGGGACGGGTTCCGAGCTCACAGATTCTCGCCTTTTCAAGCATACCGGCCGTCCGCGGCATCGCCTCCGGGCTCAAAGTGCCCGAAGGGACACCCGTCTGGGAGATTCGCCGCCTGCGTCTCGCCAACGACAAACCCATGGAGCTCAACTACGTCTATATCCCCGTGTCACTTTGCCCCGAGCTCACGCGCAAAGACGTGGATGGCTCGCTCTACGCCTACATCGCGGAAAAGACCGGCATCCTGCCCGCAAGCGTCGATGCCGTCTACGAGACGGTCAACCTCGACAAGCATGAGGCGCGTCTTTTGGGACAGAACACCGGTAAGGCGGCGATGCGCATCGTGCGTTCGACCTACGACAAGACGGGAACCCCGTTCGAGGTAGGCGTGCTCATCAGCTGCGACGGTCAGGCAAAGCTGCACGTGCACATCGCCGCCGACAAAACAACCTTCACCGCCACAGCCCAATAAATCCAAAACATGGGCGCCGTCGTTCAAACGAACGACGGCGCCCACACTCATTTTCTATTCAGCCCTAGTCATCGCACAAAGCCCCTTCGGCAGCACACGGTGCAACCGAGTCACCGTAGGCCGGGGCGGAGGGGGCTGAGTTTCTCACTGAGCGACTCTGCTTGCAGCCGGAGCGAAAGGGGGAAATCTCCGCCCCTCCCGCCCCGGCCGGACAGCCCACGCTACACCGTGTACTGCGGCAGGGCCTGCAGGGCGATGACGTCCATGCCCATGTCGTTGGCGCTGCCGTGACCCTGCTGGTCCTCACGCACCGCCTCGATGGCACTCACGTACGTGTTGGCGGCAGACATCGCGGTCACGCAGGTCACACCGCGTCGCACTGCCTCGGTGCGCAGCAGATAGCCGTCGCCGCGCGAGCCCGGACCGTACGGCGTGTTGATGATCACCGCGATCTTGCCATCGGCGATGAGGTCGCCGATGTTGGGGCGCTCGCCGTCGTGCGGGCCGCTAATCTTCTCCACGATCTCGCACGTCACGTTGCCTCCACGCAGCACGCGCGCCGTACCCTCGGTAGAGCAGATGTCAAAGCCCAGATAGCGCAGGATACGGGCGACCGAAAGGATATGGCGCTTGTCGCGGTCGCACACGCTAATGAACACCTTGCCGCAACTCGGGTCGGGCAGCTTGTAGTCGATCGCCAGCTGCGTCTTGGCGTATGCCTCGGGATAGCTCTTGGCGATACCCATGACCTCGCCCGTCGACTTCATCTCGGGCCCCAGGATGACGTCGGCGCCCGGGAAACGGCCCCAGGGCATAACGGCTTCCTTCATGCAGAACCAGTCCAGCTGACGCTCATCGCTCGGCAGGCCCAAGCTCGCGATGGAATCGCCCGCCATGATACGCGCCGCGCACTTGGCCAGCGGCACGCCGGTGGCCTTGGAGATAAACGGCACGGTACGGCTGGCACGCGGGTTGGCCTCGATCACGTAGACGGTCTCACCCTTGATGGCATACTGCACGTTGACCAGGCCGCGTACGCCCAGCGCCATCGCGATGCGGCGCGTGGTCTCGCGGAGCTTCGCCTGCAGGCTCTCGCTAAAGCTAAACGGCGGAATGCAGGTCGCAGAGTCGCCGGAGTGAATACCGGCCTCCTCAATATGCTCCAGGATGCCGCCGATGTAGACCTCTTCGCCGTCGCACAGGGCATCGACATCGGACTCAATCGCACCCTCCAGGAAGCGGTCGAGGTACACCGGGTAGTCGGGGCTAATGCGCGCAGCCTCGGCCATGTAATCGCGTAGATGCCCGGCATCGTAGGCGATCATCATGCCGCGGCCACCCAGCACGTAGCTCGGACGCACCAGCAGCGGGTAGCCGATGTGCGCGGCCACGGCCTCGGCCTCCTCAAACGAGGTGGCCTGACCCGCCGGCGGGTACATAATGCCCAGCTTGTCGAGTAGGGCGGCAAAGCGCTCGCGGTCCTCGGCAAAGTCGATGGCGTCGGGCTTTGTGCCCATAATGTTGACGCCGCTCTCCTCGAGCATGCGCGCCAGTTTAAGCGGGGTCTGGCCGCCGAGCGTCACCACGACGCCGTCGGGGCGCTCGACATCGATAACGTCCATGACGTCCTCGTAGGTGAGCGGCTCAAAGTACAGACGGTCGGACGTGTCATAGTCGGTCGAGACGGTCTCGGGATTGCAGTTGACCATGATGGTCTCGAAGCCGCGGGCCGCCAGCGCGTAGCTCGCGTGCACGCAGCAGTAATCGAACTCGATACCCTGGCCAATGCGGTTGGGGCCGGCGCCCAGGATCATCGCCTTGGGCTTGTCCGCCGGCGTGGTCTCGGCGGGAGCCACGCACTTCTTGGCATCCGGGCTCGTGCGGTAGATGTTCTCGTACGTCTTGTAATGGTACTCCGTGGCGCTCGAGAACTCGGCGGCGCAGGTATCGACCGTCTTCATGCTGGGAACCACGCCCAGGCCCTTGCGATAAGCGCGAACAAAGCGCTCGTCCGAGCCGGTCAGCGCGGCGATCTCGGCGTCGCTCGTACCGTACTGCTTGAGCAGGCGCATCGCGTCGGCGTCGATATCCTCCACACGCAGGCCGCGGATGCTCTCCTGGACCTGCACCATATCGTTGATACGGTTGAGGTACCACGGATCGATACCGCAGATGGCATGGATGCGGGCGATGTCCCAGCCACGGCGCAGGGCCTCGACCACAAAGAAGATGCGATGCTCGGTCGGGGTTGCCACGGCCTGAGCGAGCTCGTCGTCGCTCAGCTTGTCGGCACCCTCCTTGCCACCGGCGCAAATGCCCTGGTGTCCGTCCTCCAGCGAGCGCATGGCCTTGCCAAAGGCCTCCTCAAAGGTGCGGCCGATCGCCATGATCTCGCCCACGGCCTTCATACGCGTGGTGAGCGTGGGGTCGGTGCCCTTGAACTTCTCGAAGGCAAAGCGCGGCACCTTGACCACGCAGTAGTCAATCGTGGGCTCAAAGCAGGCGGGCGTGGCCTTGGTGATGTCGTTGACGATCTCGTCGAGCGTGTAGCCCACGGCCAGGCGCGCGGCGGCCTTGGCGATGGGAAAGCCCGTGGCCTTGGAGGCCAGTGCGGAGGAACGGCTCACGCGCGGGTTCATCTCGATGACGATCAGGCGGCCGGTCTGGGGGTTCACGGCAAACTGCACGTTGGAGCCACCGGTCTCGACGCCGATCTTCTCCAGGATAGCGAGCGAGGCGACACGCATGCGCTGATACTCAAGGTCGGAGAGGGTCTGCGCCGGCGCCACGGTGATGGAGTCGCCGGTATGCACGCCCATGGGGTCGAGGTTCTCGATGGAGCATACGATGATGCCGTTGCCGGCGTGGTCGCGCATGACCTCCATCTCGTACTCTTTCCAACCCTCGATGGACTCCTCGACCAGCACCTCGTGGGCGGGCGAGAGCTCAAGGCCCTGGCTCACGATGGAGACGAGCTCCTCGTGGGTGTGAGCGATGCCGCCGCCGGCGCCGCCGAGGGTAAAGCTCGGGCGCAGCACGCAAGGATATCCCACGCGCTCGGCGATAGCCTCGGCGTCAGCCACGCTGTAGGCATAGCCCGAGCGCGCGACCTCCAGGCCGATCTCGGCCATGGCCTCGTTAAAGAGTTTGCGGTCCTCGCCGCGCTCGATAGCGGCAAGGTCGCAGCCGATCATCTCGACACCGTGGCGCTCGAGCACACCGGACTTCGCCAGGTCGACGGCAGCGTTAAGGCCGGTTTGACCGCCCAGCGTGGGCAGCAGGGCGTCCGGGTGCTCGCGCTCGATGACGCGCTCGATAAACTCCGGGGTGATGGGTTCGACATAGGTGCGGTCCGCCAAACCGGGGTCGGTCATGATGGTGGCGGGGTTGGAATTGACGAGGATGACCTCGTAACCCTCCTCTTTGAGCACCTTGCATGCCTGGGCGCCGGAGTAGTCGAACTCGCACGCCTGGCCGATGACGATGGGGCCGGAGCCGATGACCAGGATGCGCTTGATGTCGGTACGTTTAGGCATGGGAGACCTCCTCGGCGAAGTTCCAACCAGCGAGTCGGTCGGCAGCGATATCGATATTCAGGTAATCCTGATCGCCATCCATAAGGTGGGCGAACGCGGTGAACAGGTAGTGGGCATCGGTGGGTCCGGGTGCGGCCTCGGGATGATACTGCACGCAGAACGCCGGGACGTCCAGCAACTGGATGCCCTCCGCCGTTCCGTCATTAAGGTTCACATGCGTAAGGCGAATGAGGCCAAATTGCTCATTGCGCACCACGGGAGCCACGCCGGCGCGGACCCAGAAGCGCAGATCGCCGTCTGCCGGATGCTGATCATAGCCATCGGAAAGCTCCGGCACTATTTCGCCCAGGCTATCCCATACCAGGCCAAAGCCGTGGTTTTGCGCGGTGATCTCAACGCGACCGCTCACCAGGTTCATAACGGGCTGGTTGCCACCGCGGTGACCAAACTTGAGCTTTTCGATCTGGGCGCCGCAAGCCAGGCTGATCATTTGATGGCCCAGGCAGATGCCGAACACCGGCACCTTGCCAAGCAGCTT
>URZR01000011.1 GCA_900552425.1 uncultured Collinsella sp.
GCCGCCCACAAAGATGTCGGGCTCGGCGGTCTGGTACGTCTGCGGATCGGCAAGGGCACCCTGGCCGCGGCCAAGCTCCACCTTGGAGCCAGCCAGCAGGTCGCCCCACACAATGGACTGGCCAATCGACATGACGACACGGTCGGCATCGACACGGCGCAAGTCGTTCTCGTCATACTCGGGCGCAAAACGGCCCTCGTCGTCAAAGACACGCGTGCAGCGCTTAAAGGTGATACCGCACACACGACCGGCCTCGTCCAGGTGAATCTCCTTGGGGCCCCAGCCGCAGCTAATGTGCGCGCCGTCCTCAATGGCCTCGCGACGCTCCTCCTCGCTGGCAGGCATCTTGACCTCGCTCTCCAGGCAGAACATCTCAACGTGCTCGGAACCCAGACGGCAGGCGTTGCGCGCGACATCGATGGCCACGTTGCCGCCGCCCACCACGATGGTGCGCCCGGGCAGCGCGTCGATCTTGCCGCTGTTGACCTCGCGCAAAAAGTCGACGGCCACGGTCACGTCCTCGGCATCCTCGCCCGGAATACCGGCAAGGCGGCCACCCTGGCAGCCAATGGCCACGTAAAAGGCTTTAAAGCCCTGCGCGCGAAGCTCGTCGAGCGTCACATCGCGACCGACCTCCACGCCATAGCGGAACTCGGCGCCCATCAGGCGAATGACCTCGACCTCGGCCTCGATAACGTCCTTCTGCAGCTTAAAGCTGGGAATGCCGTAGGTGAGCATGCCGCCCGGGCGCTCGTTTTTCTCGAACACGACGGGCTTGTAGCCCTTCTCGGCCAGATAGAAGGCGCAGGACAGACCGGCCGGACCGGCGCCGATGATGGCGATCTTCTGGTCGAAGCCGCCGGCACGCGTCGGGGTCACCACAGGTGGGACATAGCGAGTCGCGGCATCCAGATCGCGCTGGGCGATAAACTTCTTGACCTCGTCGATGGCCACGGCCTCGTCCACGCGACCGCGGGTGCAGGCATCCTCACAGCGGCGGTTGCACACACGGCCGCAGATAGCGGGCAACGGGTTCTCGCGCTTGATGAGCGCCAACGCCTCGTCATAGCGGCCCTGCGCCGCGAGCTTCAAATAGCCCTGAACGGCAACGTGCGCGGGGCAGGCCGTCTTGCAGGGCGCCGTGCCGGACTCATGCGTCTCGATGCGGTTGTCGTTGCGGTAGTTGGGCGACCACTTGGTGTGGTCCCACTTGGTGGCATCGGGCAGCTCCTGGCGCGGATACTCGGGCACCTGTCCGCCAGCCTTTTTGCTACAGAGCTTCTGGCCCAGTTTGGCGGCGCCGGCCGGACACACCTCAACGCAGCGACCGCAGGCCACGCACTTGTCCTTCTCGACCTTGGCGACGTAGGCCGAGCGCGACAGGTTGGGCGTGTTGAACAGCTGCGAAGTGCGCAGGGCGTAGCACACGTTGACGTTGCAGTTGCAGATGGCGAAGATTTTGTTCTCACCGTCGATGTTGGTGATCTGGTGCACAAAGCCGTTGTCCTCGGCCTGGCGCAGGATGTCGTAGACCTCCTCGCGCGTCACATAATGGCCGCGGTCGGTCTCGACCACGTAGTCGGCCATATCGCCCACGGCGATGCACCAATCGGCCGGGTCGTCGGCGCAGCCCTCTCCCATCACGCGACGGCTCGCGCGGCAGCTGCAGGTGCTGGCGGCGTATTTGCCCTCGTATTTGTCGAGCCAGTGCTCGATATGCTCAATTGGTACCGAGGTGCTCGTGGCGTCGATAGCCTTCTCGACCGGAATGACATGCATGCCGATGCCGGCACCGCCGGGCGGCACCATCGGCGTGGCCTTGGACAGCGGTCCCTTGGACGCCTGCTCAAAGAACTTGGCATAGACCGGATGCTCCTCGAGCTGGCTCACGCGCATGTTGAGGAACTCGGCGGAACCCGGCACCAGCATGGGCAGCACCCACTGCTTGGCGCGCTCGGGGTTTTCCCAGTTGTACTCGAGCAGACCCGTGTAGCTCATGTCGTCGAGCATTTTTTCGATATCGGCCTCGGGCATGCCGGTGAGCTTGACCATCTCGGGCAGCGTATAGGGACGGCGCATCTTCATCTTGCAGAGCACTTCGGCCTGCTCGTCGGTTGCGGCCTCGGCAAACGACCAGTACTCGTAGCCCAGCAGCTCGTCGCGGTGCAGCAGGCGGTTGGTGCAGTGCTCACACAGTTTGACGATGGCCTCGCGCGGATGCTCCGGTATCGGCGGCACGAACTCCGCGCCGATATCGGGCTCGGTATAGCTAATCCCCGGTCCGTTGAGAATCATAGTCGTCCCTTCTCTTGCCACAGCCCGGCGAGACCGCAGCGCCCCTCTTTTTTTGCAGGCCGGGCATGCCCCCATGCCGTTCACCCGCCATTGTTGACATTGTGTCAAAAATAGTATTGACGAACCGTCAACAATATTCAAGACTGTTAGGCGAACGGTCAGGCAAAAGAGGATGAAAGGCGGCAAAACATGGGCAACAACGCAGCAGATATCTCTGTGGTCGATGCCGTCCCCGCATCCGATAGCGCGGCAAAACGCCTGACGGGCGACGAGCGCCGTCGCGAGATCCTCGCCGCTGTGCGCGCCGTGAGCGCCGAGCTTGGTGTGTCCCATCTTTCGGTATCGGCCGTGACCAAGCGGGCTGGCTGCACGCGTTCGCTGTTCTACCACTACTTTGCCGATATGGATGCCGCCGTCACCGCCGTTATGGACGAGGCAATCGACGGCTTTATCGCCGAGCTCGAGCAGTGGAACGCCAGCCGCACGGTTGGCGACATCGAAGGCGCACTCGACACCGTTGCTCCGCTCTTTAAGCGCCTGGTCGTGAGCGGCCACGAGTTGCCGAGCACGCTCACCTCGAGCAGCGGCGCGCTCTACGGCGGCTTTTTGCACAACGTGGTCCAGCGCGTGGCGCAGTATATCTGCGATACCACCGTGGTGGATTTTGTCGCCCATCATGAGCTACGCATCGACCATGTCTACGAGACGTTCTACACCCTCATTATGGGGTTGTTGATGTATATCCGCACGCACCCCGATGTGCCCGACGAGACGGTCAAGGAAATCATCGCCTCGACACTCCACATCGAGGGCTATACCGCCAAGTATCCGGAGCGCAAGCCCCAGAACTGACGACATTTGGCCAAACTGCCCGCGATCAGAAGAGGGGCCGCGGGCGTGTGAAAGGAGAGCAGCATGCTGTTCGATGTTTGGGGTAGCGATACCCTTATCCACTGGGCCGGCTGGGCCATGGTCTTTATTGGCCTGATCGTGCTCAACGAGATCGGCCGCCGCACCAAGCTGGGCGCGGCAATCATCTTTGGCGTGGCTCCGCTGGCCATGACCATCTACTGCGTCGCTATCGCCATCGGCGTTTCGCAGGGCGCCGAGTGGGCGCTCACCAACCCCACCCATGTGTACCAGAACAGCTGGTTCCACTACGCCAAGGTCTACGCGGCGTTGGCCGGTTGCTGGGGCTTCATCGCCATTAAGTATCAGTGGGGCAAGATCGGCAAGGCGCACTGGTTCCGCGCGTGGCCGTTTGTGATCGTCGCCATCAACATCATGATCGCCGTCGTGTCCGACTTTGAGAGCGCCTATCACTTCTTTGTCCTGGGCCAGTCCACTTGGGTCACCTCCGAAGGTGCTACGCAGCTTGCTGGCTGGAACAACGTGTTCAACGGCATCGCCGGTATCATCAACATCTTCTGCATGACCGGTTGGTGGAGCGTCTACGCCTCCGAGGACAAGACCGACATGCTGTGGCCCGACATGACCTGGGTCTACATCATCGCCTACGATATCTGGAACTTCTGCTACACCTACAACTGCCTGCCCGCCCACTCCTGGTTCTGCGGCTTTGCGCTGCTGCTGGCGCCCACCGTCGCCGCCTTTATCTGGAACAAGGGCGGTTGGATCCAGAACCGCGCCTTTACGCTGGCCATTTGGTGCATGTTTGCCCAGGTGTTCCCGTACTTCCAGGAGGAGTCCATCTTTGTGACCCACTCCACGCTCGACCCCAGCGCCGCTACTGCGGTCTCGATCGCCGCACTGGTCGCCAACATCGCCGCGATCATCTACATCGCCTACCGCGCCAAGAAGCTCGGCCGCAATCCCTACAAGCAGGATGTCTTTGAGGGCACCAGCGATTGGGAGAAGGCTACCGCTCGCCGCGCCAAGGTGGATTACGCACACGCCGAGTAACGCGCTCGCTGCCGTCCGCATTTGGATGTAGGCGCGTCTCTTTGGCTCCGTAATCTCGCGTTATGCGCAGCCCCCGGAAAGCAATTCGTTTGCTTTCCGGGGGCTTTTTGCTGTCGCGCGTGCATTCATGCACATATTCACAATGTATCGCGCAGATAAAATCGAATTTCCGACTGCACGCCAGCTCTATGTGACCTTAATTTTGGGTACATTGTTGTCCCGATATTGAGCTTGGGGGATATATGGAAAATGAGACGAGGGGCCAAGAGGACGCGGCCCAAGATGCAGCGGCGTGCGCCGAGGCCTTGGAGAGCCTAGACCGGTTTTCGCTGGACGAAGTTGCGTTTGACGAGACAATCGCCGACATGCAGGACGCGGCGGGCGATGGCATACCGGATACGGGCGACGACGTCGAGGATGCTCGCGATGAAGCCGATGTCGAAAAAGGCGATGACGAGGGCAATGGCCAACCGGAACCCAACGCGGGAGATGAGACCTCCCTGCTTGGCGACTTGCCCGTCGACGAATCGCTCACCCGCGAGCTCCCCGGCTTGGGCTCTGCGCCAGTCGTCGACGAGACCATCGCCATGGGAGATATTCCCCTGCCGTCCGCTCCCTCGGCACACGAAGCCGAGGTTCGTCATCGTAAGATGTCGCCCAAGCGCCGCAATCTGATGGTCGCCGGTGTCGTGGCTGTCGCGCTCGTCGCCGGCGGCGCGGGCTATGCGGCTTGGAACGGATACCAGCAAGAGCAGGCCGCCGTAGTTGCCGCAAACGCCCATACCATGATGTCGGTGCAAATTGGCGTACATGCCGCGGGGCTCGACTGCTCCACCGGCTCAAAGATCCCCGTGCAGGTGAGTGGCCAGGACTCCGACGGCTCTTCTGTGAGCGAAACGCTCTACGTTGACGAGCACGGCCGCGGCATCAAACTGCTGCCCGGCGATTACACGCTCTCCATCGCTGCCTCCCCCATCGCGGCCGACGGCACCATCTATACCGTCCCGACCACCAAGACGCAGGTCACCGTTAAGAGCGATGGACAGGATTTAAGTGCCCAGGCTGCCTTTAAACTCAAGGTGCCTTCGGCCGACACGGTAACCAACGACCAGATCGACGCCGCCGCCAAGTATGCCGAGGAAGGCGGCGCGAGCTCCGCCGCCACCGCCAAGGTGCTCCAGCAGGCGGCAACCGCGCGGCGCGACGCCGCCGTCAATGCCGTGAGCGCGCAAAAGGCACAGGCAGCCCGTGATGCCGACGCCCGTCACAAGGCAACCGACCTCTACCAGCTCGATATCCCCGTCGAATGGTACGGCAAGGTCGAGACTTGGCAAAATGGCAGCACGCTATGCATCTATCTTGCCGGCGACAGCGATACGCCGATTGTGACGCTCGTCGCGGTGCGCGAGGGCGAGAGCTTTACGCCCGATGAGGGCGATACGGTTTTGGGTGCGGCCAACCTAGGCAACGGTTATACCGTCTACGCCAGCGGCCCCGTCTATCCGTACGTGGTGCCCCAGACCATCAACGGGCGCACGCAGAACCCCGTGTCGACCTATCCCATGGACACAGCCATTGAGCTTGTCGAGCTTACGACCGGCAACCGCTACACCTACAGCCAGATCAAGAACGTACTGGTCGGCAAAGACGGCAAGGCCGACGCTACGACCAAACTAGAGACCGACTACCTCGCCCAGATTCTCCTGCCGAGCATCAAAGCCCAGGACTAGCCGCCCACAACCCAGAGCAGTCTTTTTGAGACGGGGGCTTTTAGCTACCCCGTCCCAAATCTTGATTAGCAGATAAGCAAGATTGATGTGCATCTTGATTAGTAGCTAAGCAAGTTTTTCCGCTGCCGCTCCCCCGAAAGATATCGAACGGCTGGGGCAAAGATAAATCATCGGGCAGGTAGGGCGGCAAAAGTAGCTAAAAAAGCCCCGTCCCAAATTGGCTACTTGCGGAGGGCATTGTCTAGGGTGGCGGCCACGATCAAGGGGTCGTCGGTGCCGGCGAAGAGGCGAATGGTGCTCCCCTGCTTACCGCGTGGGGCCGAAAGGCGCGTCGTTGCGCCGCCGGCGGGCGATGTACGAAACTCCCTCGGCAAAGCATCGAACAGGTCATCCGCACTACGCTCGATAAGGTCAAATTCAACTGCCGGGCCAAAGCCGTGCTCGAGGATTCCCGTTGCAACCGCATAGTCGGGATGCGAGTTCAGTCCGGGATAGCGAACGTTGCGCACCATCTCGTTGGCGGCCAAATACTCGGCCAACGCACGGGCGCGATCGAAGTGCGCCTGCATGCGGGCATCGAGCGAGGAAAGCCCGCGCTCCAGCACGTGGGCCTCTTCGGTAGAAAGGTCGAGTGCCAAAGCACCGCAGCCCGCAAACGACGTATGCGCGCACTCGGCAGCGGCATCCACACGATGGCGCTTGAGCTGCGAGCGCGCCACCGAGACGGCGACGAGCTTGCGCGGAGCTTCGCCGGCACACACACGGTCGAGTGCCTCGAGCGACAGCGCGGCACCCAGCCGCAGCGAATCGCAGCCAAAAGCCGACGCCACGGTGTTGTCCACAACCAGCAGCGCATGAGCCTCACGAGCCGCGCGACCTAACGCACGAAGATCGGAGACGCGCAGACCAAACCCGCCGATGGAGTTGACGAACCACCACAGGTGCGGCCCCTCGGCATCAAACGAAGCATCAAAGCCCTCGGACGCAGCAGCAAACGCCGCAACCGACGGCTCGCCCACCATAGCCACGTCGCAGGCATCAAAGCCGCGCGCAAACGCATCGGCAAAGTCATCGGCAAACGCAACCAGGCGGTCACCGGGGCGCACAATCCCCAATTGCGACAACGCTGCTGGCACATGCGAGGCCGCGAGCAACCGCGCTTCACGCGCGCCGGTCCTCAAAGCCCAGGCCTCTTCTAGCTGCTGTACGCCCATGCGGTACCGTCCCTTCAAAACAAAAACCCACGATGCGGGTGTTCCCCGCATCGTGGGCAACGGCTGCAGTATAGCGCCGATAGGCGACGAAGCGCCTAGATGCTGAGCGTGTGATAGGTCACGCTCGCACCCGGAGCGTCAACGGTCACGCTATAGGCCTCGGGTGGCCAAAAGCGTCTGCAACGTCGAGCATCTCAAAGTTGGCATCCCAGCAGTCAAAGATACGATGCACCAACACCGCGAGTTCCTCGGCACACAGCAGGGGAAACGGCGCATCTGCCGCACCCTGAAGCGCGACCGACCCGCCCGAGCATGCGTCGAATAGCGGCACCAAAAATGGGTCGGTTAATGCCGGCGATGCGGTATACAGATACGGCACGCGCAGGACTTTGGCTTGGATGCCGTCGCGCGATGCATAGTAACGGCACAGGTCGTTGGCAGCGCGGGCGATAATGCCCTTGCCCGTCTGGGCGCCACTGGCGGCCGTGGCGTCGTCGTCACATCCGCCAGTGGTGCCCTCTGCACCCGCGGGCCCCGCAATAAACAGCAGCTGCACATTGCGTCCCATACAGGCACGAAACACCGAGCGCAGCAGCCCAATGTCGCCAAAAGTCACGGTATGCGGGGTGAGGCAGGTAGAAAGGTAGACCACGCGCTCAAACTCGTAGGCCTGGTCCAGGTGCTGGAGGAGCTCTTTCCACGAAGCATGGTACGACGACTCATCGCGGCGCGCGTCCTGCGCGGCTACGACCTACACATGGTCGCCGGGGAACGCCTTGGAGCAAAAGCCATCGTCAACATATGCGGTGTTGCCAACAGCCAGCACTTCCACGGCGTTCCCCCTCCCCAAAAAACAACTTTTGCCATAGTCAAACATGCGTATTGTACGCTGTAAAAGCGAGCCAAGGCGCCTTTAAGGCTGTTTTAAGAACTTTTTAGAGGATGTGAGAGTGGCAACTCATTCGACTTAGATTCATCGAGGAAATGCTATTCACCCTGAAAAGGCACATCGCAATCTGCTGACAGCTCTGCAGGGAGAATGGCAGGCAATGTACATTACTCTCGCACGGAATCGTTGGATGAAAGAAACGGCAGTTCTTTGGAATAGTTGACGATAACCTGCGGAACGATCGTAATGCCCAGAGCAAGTTCGAACTTTGCAATCGTCTTCAGAGTCATATTAGGTTGAGAATTCAAGAGCTTAGAAAGCGACTGAAGGCTTATGCCCATACGATTTGCCAACTCACTTTTGCTCAATCCTAAATGTTTCATCTCGCGATGAACAATAAACTCAATGTCTAGCGCATGTTCATGTGCACGAGTTTCGCTGCTTTCTGTTTCGGCGTAAAAATCAGATATATCTACTGTATTCATTGTGTTCTCCGTTTCAAAAGCCAGGCATAAAAGTCAGCTCTCAGGCTCCAGAAGCTGATGCGATATTCTGGCCGATCATTGTTCGAGCGGTTAATTTCCGCTTAGGGTGTGACAACAGTTTCTGGAATTGAGAATTGTCGGGAGAAGTCGTCAGCTCCCAAAACGGTCGACCCTTGGGGTCTCTGTATTCGACAAGCTCATATCCTTCTACCAAGGACCACCTCCCATTTCTAGTTACACTTAACTTATAAGTTAAGTGTAACTATTCAAATACAAATAACAAGGCATAAGCTAGATTCCGCAGCCCCAAATCGATAAACTATCCAACCAAGCTGGATCTCAATCCAGAAGTATGCGGCAAATTCTAGACATGCAGACCACACCGTATAGCGACAACGCTTTTACCTGCGGTTTCTTTTCATGAAATGGGCATCGTGCTCGAGGGTTCCAATATTTGCCGCATACTTCCGTCGGGCGATTCCGGAAGTGCGGTGAAAAACCGAGATCGACCGACCAGACCCCTGTTTTAGGCTTCCGAGACCTGCGGTTTTGTTGCCGAAAATCCGTTTGTGTTCGGAGGTTTCCGATTTTCCCCGCACTTCCGGAAAACGAGACAAAACCAGGCGCCCTAAAACTGAAGACGCGATAAGAGACCCCTTCGAAAACAACCTCTTAAGCAGTTCGGCCTAAATCTCCCGAACGACGAGCCTGCCCTCCAACATGAGCTTGTGTGCGAGGTTGTTGCTACGTCCAGCAGTACCAAGCGAGGAGCCATAGTAATCAAGGAGGGCGAGAACCTTGGCCACCTCTGACTCGCAAACACCCTTGGCATAGCTTGAGTATAGGAAGACCAGGCTGGTATGCCCGTTATACAAATCCACCGTGCTAAAAATAGACTCAAAGTACGAATAATCGGCTCGCGAAAGCGAATGGCCAAAAAAGACTATCGAAGATGTCTCAAGACCATCCCCTCCCCTTTGCAAAGGATGAGCAATCGAGCCGCTTGAAACCCCTCGAGCGGACTTCAACACACGATATGTCTTGGTAAATGGGAGGATATCCCGATCATCCAAATTGGCGAAACCGTCGATTCCAAAAATGCTTTCACCATCAAGCGTGCCGTGGATATTGACAAGATCGGCATCTCCAAACTGCTGTTTTAGCCAACGATATGGAAGTATAGTCCTGCAAAGAACCGAACGAGACGGCATAGTCGGATATCACGCCTCAGGCAATCTACCGTGGTTGCATCAGTCGCCACCCCACGGCTTTCTAGGAGTTCGTTTAGTTGAGCGAAAGTCTTAAACTCTTTTGCCAAAACAAGCTCCTAAAATCAAAGGGCCGTTGCCGGAAGTCTCCGGACAACGACCCTTCTTTGTCATCGCCTCACTTAGAGTCCACGACGACTGCATCACTACTGGGATAGTACCCTAAAGTCATCGCTGATGCGACGCATAGAGGAATTACATTCGGTGTTCGACTCTTTCGTGAGTCTCTAATCGGCCATCAACGGAGACCGATATTCTTAGTCTCGATTGGCCCATCGGCGAAACGTTACTTGACTGTCGAATGCTTGAGATATGCTGCGTTCAGCGCTTCCAGGAATGCTGTGGGCCATACGGCGTATGGCTGCGCAAGGCTGTCGAGCTGTACAATAATCGAGCTATTTATTACTTGTAGACATGCGGGAGGCTGCATGGATGAATTTCGACCCAAGCCTTGGTTGACTCCTGCTCAGCAAGTTAAGCATCTTGAGTCGGAGGGCATTAAATTCGAGCTTACTTCGAAGGATGATGCTGAACGGTATCTCGAGAAGAACAATAACTTCTTTCGCATCAAACTATTTCGAAAGGGTTTTCCAACGTATGTGGGCGGGCCGAATGACGGTCTGTTCATTAACCTTGATTTTGGAATGCTTCGCGATCTTGCAATCATTGACTATGAATTTCGCCAGGTGCTTCTTTCGATTTCAATCGATGTTGAGCATTTTTCGAAACTGCAGCTGTTGAGGTTCTTGGAAGCGCATCAAGATGACGGGTACTTGATTGTCGAGAAGTACATTTCTTCTAAAGATCAGAAGTTAGATAATGGGAAAATGGTTAATTTAGTTAAATCGGAAATCAACCGAGGTGCAAACGGATGCTATACAAACCAAATAATTGCTGATTACCCTGGTTATCGTTATCCAGTTTGGGCATTTGTCGAGCTTATTCCTTTTGGAACCTTCAACAATTTTCTTCTTTATGTTGCAAAGAGATATCGAGACAAAAAACTTCAAAGCCGTTTCTATCAACTTCAAAGCGTTAAAGCTCTCCGTAATGCCTGCGGGCATAATAACTGCATTATTGATGACCTTAAGGGAGGGGATCCTTCTTATCAGATTGGCCGCAATGTTAAAAACGCTCTACGGGCTATCGGCTATTCGGATATCACCCTTTCAACGAAGTTGAGCAATGACAGGATTCAGCAAATTGCGACGACTCTTTATTTGCATCATCTGATTGCATCTTCTGGCGTTGTCGCGGCAAAGGGCGTTCAGCTTCACCAATCTGTTGATCGCATGTATCGTAATGCTCAGTATTACGATAAAAATGACCCTGTAAAATCGTCCTTCAGCTTTTTCAAAGGAATGATCGATGCGTGGTACCCGATAGTCTGAGTCTCATGTATCATATGTGATGATGTTTTTGTGGTGGTCGAGGACGCATGCTACACCATCTCCTTGAGATGGTGTAGCATGCGTCCTGCAATACAAAAGCTCTTTGGGAGCTTTAAGGGCGACGCTTTCGATAAGAGAGTGTTGCCCTTTTTTCATGCGTGCAATGATTTTCAGGCTAGTCAAGGATTAAAAACCATATAACCCGACCAGCCGGCTCAATACACAGCTCCGCAAGCTAAACCCTAGGCCTATAACCCTTAATTAGCCGTTCCAAACAAGAGGGGCTACTTGCCATCAGAAAATCCCATGATAAATTGCCGTTCATTAACATGCGATTTAAATAATCAACCTTAGCGTTTGTCTCATAGACAATGTTGACACTTCGGCCATTTGCCTGCCTACGATAAAATAGAGCAGCGTAACGGGGGCTGAGCGGAAAATAAATGACGCAAGGATTTGCATCGTGTTCATTTGTCCATGCCACGCACGCTGGCAACGAAGCGGTAGCGAATTCGGAGCCCTCGGGGGCAACGCAAAACCTGCAATCCATATCACGAAACAAGTCTATTAAGGAATAAATAGGAGTCCCCTTATAACGCTCGAAGAGCACCGTATCCAAGTAAAGAAATTCAACAGCCGGTTTAAGCTCGCCATCTAATCCAGTTAAATCCGCACACACAACGTTACCATTCAAATAGCGTCCGGTAGCTTCAAGCTCTTTGGAGCGGTTGCAGGCTGCACCCCTCACCACGTTCAACCACATTGGATTTCTTGCAATCAAGAAGGCCACGAGCTCAATAGCCAAATCAACGCCATCTTTGTTCTTCGGCAATTCACCACGGTCGAGACAATTCAGCAACGATTGATAAGCAGGAGCAAGTTTGCTTTCAGTTTTGCCCAACTTATCTTCAATGACGCCCTTCTCGATGAATCCGTCATCGCCCTGGAATCCACGTCGCCTGATCTCATAGAGGTAGTTTTCTGCACAAACGTTTTCGGGCTTCGTTAGAAAGATGGGTTTCAACCCACCAGCATCGCGCCTTACAACGCTGAGATAGCCCGAGTCATCGGTAAAAGATTTGAGATAAAAACGTGGCACGTAATGCTGATTCTTAACCCCGGGCATGAGTACGCCCCTCTCCAATTAACAAATCAATCAAGAGCAAGAGTTCCCAGCCGGCGACCGAACTAGCAGCAATGAATCAACCGCAATCGCCTCGGACCTCCTTGATTCTCGCCAATGCGACATCGATGTCCATCGCGGCCAGCTGAGAGTACACGGCATCTAGTGCCACTTTGCTGAAGAATGGAATCTCAGGCCTTACCGCATCATTTTTAGAGATAATCGCAAAAACGACCTGTTTGACCGAATCCCTTTCCAATTTAAAACAATTAGGTTCAATCTTGTCTAGAACAACCTGTGCGCACTCCCTAAAACTAGGGTCTGCCTTTACCAAACGAGCCGAGACCAAGCCCTGATTGAACAGATGGCTTAAAGTCGAAGAACCTTGATAATGCTTAACGTGAATGAACGTACCGTCTTTGCACAAGATGTCACAAAGCTCGACCTGGCTGCCTCGACCGCCGTAGTAAATGGTCTTCTTGTCTAGCAACAACTCGGTCGAGGAATTCATCTCCACGACACGTTGGTTATACGGGCCCTCATATTCACCCTTAAAATATTCTGGGAATTCCGTTGGGTAAAGCGGAATCTTAGAGAAGCGAGATTCAATCGATGATTTGTAGTCACCATCAATTCGATACCATTTTCCATTATTTGCACAGTAACTGGCCCCTTGATATTCGACCTCGCCATATAGACACTCAGATGCGCGCCATTTATTTATCACCGAGCCCTCTGCCTGTCCAATAACAGAAATACGGGTTTTGCAAAGGTCTTCGTAGCTCTGAGGCAACTTTTCCGGTTCCGGATAGACCATGTCGAGACAAACATCGTCAAGCAAAGAACCCTTTGATCCAACACGAAAGCCGGCGACCGCCTCCCATTCAAGGATTTCCGGCACTGCAAGCCATATATTTTGATCGTGAGCATTAATGAGGCTGATGGCTTTAGAATTCAACGCATCTTCGAGTGACCGTTTGCGCACCGGAACGATTCTGTCGACCCAATCGTATTTAGCCTTATAAGAATCAAGCACATAAACGGCATAGACAGACTTAAGATAGTCACGAATCGATTCTACCGACTCGCCAACGCTCAATGCGAGAGAATCCGATCCAGTAATAGATCCAGTTGCAAGCAGCCCATCGCCTCCGCTCACAGTCACACCCTCTAGCAAATCACGCTCGACATCGATTTCAAAAGCATCAACTGAAGACGGAAGGGGCATTTGCTCGTCGGTCTTTCGAGCATTGCCTGAGACTGCAGTTCGTTTTAGTTTGCGAAGTCCACCATCCATCGCCTGATTGAGCGCCACTTTAAGCCCAAAGCGTTCCTCGACCGCCTCTTTATCCAGCAAAGTAAAACCATAGCCAAAAGAAATGGCAAATAGACGCTCGGCGTCCTCCGCCACGGCAACTTGAACCAGATGGAGAGCGCTTGCAGAAGAAGATAGCAAAGTATCGGACTCCAGTTGACCGTCAAAATAATCAATCCATTTTGGCGGATGAGGGTCTGATGGCTTTGTGTAAACAACCGAACCATCTTCTAGAAGGTGCCTATGGATATAGGGGTCATTGGAGTCAACGATGTCACCAATATTAAAACCCTCTTTAATGAGGTAAACCGACATCTTTTGCTTAGCCATAAACATCACCCGTCACGATCGAACCAGACAGCCACTTTATACCCGTGAATAGGCGACCGAATGCAATATCTCCACTGAATGTAGAAGGGAGAAACCCTGATTAAACGCTTCGCCGCGTTCAATTAAGACTGAACAAAAGTTGCTCTCACGGCACAAGAGCGCCCCAGGCAGCGCGAGCGTTCCCTTTTACCCGATCGCTTTGCTGGCGATGGAGAAAGCCAACAATCACCGCCCAGCAACACCCGTCGCGGGCGCGGGCTCCCAGACCATAAGGCACCGCCACTCTGAGCTGTACCAAGTGCACGTCAATCCGGGACGATGGTTTAAGGAGCCTCTCTCATTTTGGAACAAAGCCCTGGGCCCACGCGGCGGCTCAGGACACGCCCACTAACGAGAAGACTCACCATGCCTAACGGCGACATCGCCAGCCTGCTGAAGTTCGCACCCAAAGAGGCGTATATCAACGGACTGATGGACGGGCGCCTCAATATGAACGCAGCCGATTACTGCCACGGTCTGCCCGGAGAGCAGGGCTATCCGCTAGAAGCGTCTTTAGCATACATGATGGGCATCTACGCCAACTGGCTCTTGCCGACCTGCTGCACGTTCACGGTGCGAGAGGGCGACATCGTTGACAACGCCGTCGTAGTTACCAGGCGAATGAACGATGAGTTCAGGTGCGCCGATGACTGGATCGGCATCGTGCGGTACGACCGCTTTGAGCGGCTGCTAAATTGGGATAACGATTCTGGGGACGGCATTTCCCCACACGGCTCCATCCTCTATGGCGCCCCCTCCCCAACCTTCCCCAGAAAGTTCGCTGATGTTGACTGGGGTTCCCGTAAAATAAACCCCAACAAAATATGTGCGGAGTGCTGGCCTGGAGCTGCCTTCGGACCCTATTGGCTGCTCACCGAGAGGCTCCGCTATGAAACGACCCCTTTACTACCTGCTCTGCGCGATCGCGTGCACGTCCATGGTCAGCGCGACGTTGCCTATGCCAGCCATCGCAGAAGCCATGCAGCCTCAGGAGACCGCCGAGCAGCAGGCACAAGCCGACGCCACGAACAGCGATACAGCCAAAGCTGAAGACGACAGCAGCACAAATGCGGCAGCAGATACCGTAGAGAACAGCACCGCAACATCTACCGGCACCAGCGCAGTCAACACGGAAAGCGCCAACGGCACCGCCGCCACGCCCGGCACCGCCGCCACGCCCGGCACCGCCGCCGCAACCGGCACCCCCGCCCCATCCCTTCGTGCCCAAACCAACGGCACGCCCGAGGCAATCTCCACCACGTCACAAGCCGGCTACGCCCACTCAGCAACGGCAACCCAAAACGGCGTCACCTTCACCGTCTCGTGGAACGACGCCCCCGCGGGCACCGCGACGACCTTCCACGTAACCCAAGCCAACGGCTCGTCCCAGGCCAAGGCGCGCATGGACGTGCCCACCTATTGGGACGGCGGCAGCCAGGAAAGCGTCTGCGACCCGTCGCGCCCGGCATGGGGCAGCTACAACAGCCTGGGCACCGCGGGCCACGACTTTACCTTTGAATTCACGGCATCGGGCACGTACCGCATCTACTTCTACTTTATGGACAACGACAGAAACGACCCCCAAAACGACAAGGGGATCTACTACCTGCGTACCACGGCGGAGGTGACCGTAAACGACGCCGCCCGCCCGAGCGTCACGCAGATCGTCAACAGCGCCGTGGACCTGTGCAGGCAAGAGACAAACGGCTCGGAATACAACATGGCGCTGTGGCTCCACGACTGGACGCTCGACCAGCTGGAGTACGACCACAACCTCAACTGGTGCTCGGCCGAAAGCGGCCTCACGCGCCGCCAGGGCACCTGCGAGAGCTACCAGCGCATCTACTCCAAGCTCCTTGACGCCGCGGGCATCGTCAGCGGCCGTATCACCGGCAACGGCCACACCTGGAACGCCGTAAAGATCGACGGCAAATGGTGCCAGATGGACCTAACCTGGGACGACACCAGCGACAACTGGTACGGAGACCTGGACCAGCGTCATCTGTACTTTGGCCTGACCGACGAGCTCATGGCAATCGCCCACTCCGACCACACGGCTAACTACCAGAAGGACGGCTACGCCTACCGCTCAACCGACCTGTCCAACAATTACTTTGTGCGAAACGGCAAGGCTGATGAATGGGCCGAAAAGTATGCCGACCGTATTCATCAGCACTTGGATGCTAAGGCAGAAAGCTTTTCTATTGATGCTGATAACCAGTCGTTCCCGCCGAGCATCTCGGGAATTCAGAATGGGATTGTTGCTTATACGATGAATCTGAGGGAGTGGAAGACTGATGGCGCAAAAGTTGAGCTTATGGCAGCATCTAGCGTCACAAAAGAATCGAACAGCAAATGGAGCGCCAAGTACGACTTCATGGCAAGCTATGAGACCACGTACGCCATAACAACCATGCCGAAGGACTGTGAATTATACAGCGGAGCCCAAGCCGAATTCACCGTAACGGCACCAAGCGCGACATCGTTCCAATGGCAATGCTCCGACAACGGAGGTTCGAGTTGGTACAACACGGGTATAGGCGGCGAAACTTCCAGGCAGAAAACCCTGAGGTTTGCATCCAATGCCCAGCTCGCGAAGAGGCTCTACCGCTGCCTAGTCTCGTTCCCGAACAGCAGCACCCTCGCAAGCGAGCCCGCACGCCTCGTCCTTGTCGCCCGATACGCCATCAGCTCCCAGCCCGAAGACTGCACAACTACCGCAGGGTCAACAGCGTTCTTCGCCATCGAAGCAGAGCGGGCTACTTCGTTCCAGTGGCAATGCTCCGACAATGAGGGCAGAACATGGTACAACACAGGAATCGGAGGTGAGACTTCCACGCAGGCGAGAATCGAGTTCACTGCAAGTACGGGATTGACAAAACGCCGCTATAGATGCTTGGCGTTCTTCCCTGATGGGACTAGCTCGGCTTCAAGCACTGCGCAACTAAAACTAAGCGCTAACCAAATAACCGGGCAACCGCGAGACACAGCTGCCTCGACAGGATCCGAAGCCTCTTTCTCCGTGCGAGCCCTAGGTGCCATCTCGTACCAGTGGCAATGTTCCGACAATGATGGAAAGGGCTGGTACGACACCGGGATTGGCAATGCCGCCTCAAAGCAGCCTACGCTGCGGTTCACCGCCAGTGCCGCACTTGCGAAACGTCTCTACAGGTGCGTTGTCACCTTCCAGGATGGAACAACGGCCGCGACTCAAAACGCCAAACTCTCGTTATTGTCAAATAAAGAGAGGATCACCACGCAGCCGAAAGACTGCGCAACGAGCGTAGGAATTGAGGCCTCGTTCTCAATCGACGCTGAGCACGCGGCCGCATTTCAATGGCAATGTTCTGACAACGGAGGCAGGACCTGGTACAACACCGCAATCGGAGGTGTCACCTCGAAAAGTTGCACCATGAGTTTCATTGCAACCGAAGGCTTGGCAAAGAGGCTGTTCCGATGCTTAGTCTCCCTCGAAGACGGTTCGACGCAAGCCTCCGAGGCAGTCAGGCTGCTTCTGCGGTAAAGGCGATCTCATACTTTAAAGCGCCCGCAAAGCCACTACCGGATATCACAGACCCCACGGCCACCGGAGACGTACAAAGTGTCACCAACGACCATGTCGCCCATGGGGCTGGCCAACATCACGGCGAACTCTGCGATCTCCTCGGGCATGGCGAACCTGCCAAGCCTGTTGTCCTCAGCGGAGATGCTGTCGCCCTTCTCGACGCCAAGAAGAGGAGTCGCCGTACTGCCGGGCGCAATCGCGTTGACTACAATGCTATGAGGAACCAGGGCGGATGCCATGCCCTCAGTGATGCCCTTCAGGCCCCACTTCGACACGCGGTAGGGAGACCATGCGGGCTCGTTGCCGGCCGAGGACGAGACGATAAGGATATGCCCATTGCTGACCTTATCGGAAATCATGCGCTTTGCAACAGACTGCACCATGAAGTAGACGCCGCGCAGGTTGATGTCCAAGATGCGATCGTATTCCTCAACTGAAAAATCGAGAAACCCGCCCATGGAGACGTCCTCGGTGTGAACGCCGGCAGAATTGACTAGGATATTGATGGGGCCGTAGAATGCCACCGCCTCGTCGATGACTTTCGAAAAGGTGTCTGGCTCGGCAAGGTCGACAACAACCCCGGCGCAATTCCCGCCAAGCTCTAACACCACCTTGTCGACCTTCGCGCGCCTAGTGCCGGCGATGACAACATTCGCGCCGTTCTTCAGGAACGCCTTGGCGACCGCCTTGCCGATACCGCCTGAGCCTCCCACTACGAGGGCGGTCTTCCCCTTGAGCAAGGATTCATCGCCGACGGTCTGCATCACAGGCTGTATATTCTTGGCTTTGAGAGCGACGATGCCCTGCTTGATTGCGTGCTTTAGATTCGCCATGCACCTACTCCTCGACATCCATGAACTTGCCTTTATCGGCCTCGAGCCCCTTCCGATTTCGATCTATGACCAGCTTCGCGTAAAGCACGGGTGCCATTCCGCAGCATGCAATCTTTACTTTCTCGGAACGGCCGACCTCGCTGTTCTTGAACACGGACAGCCAGTTCTTCCTAACGTACGCCGTACATTCTTTCACGAGTTCACCTTCGGAGTCCATTTCATCCGCACCTATTATCTGAGTGAGTAGGAACTCGTAGTTTCGCCAGATATGCCAATCGCATGCGTGGCGAACCATCGGAGTGTCCAGAGTCAAGTTCTCTTTAATGAATTTAATATTTCCAAGGGCGTTCTTGCCATTTTGAACGTTGTAGTTGGTAAGACCGCTACCCATGTTATTCAAACGGTAGTTGTAAACCTTACGTCTACCGACGCCCACATGATTAGAGTGCTGTGCAACCTCGGTAGCAAAGTACAGACCCTCGCCGAACCAAGGAACGGAAAACGAAATATTGTTGTCGACAACTACGGAGCGTTTGTACAACTTATTCCAAGGCCCTAGTCTCATAAAGGGATAGATGATGGCAGAGGTAGCGCGCTCTGCCGACCAGGTCTCTCGGACATCCTCAACAATCTGCTCCCTATCACGCGTTGTAAAGAGATTCACCGAGTAGGACATGTCGGAGC
>URZR01000012.1 GCA_900552425.1 uncultured Collinsella sp.
GGTATGATCAACTCCGTGGGTCTTCAGAACCCCGGCGTGGCCGCCTTTGCCCGTGAGTCCGGCCCGTGGCTCGAACAGCTGTCCAAGGACGGTTGCCAGGTCATTTGCCAGGTTGCCGGGCACTCCGTTGACGAGTTTGTCCGCGCACTCGAGATGTATGTCGAGCTGTGCCCCTGGGCTGCCGGCTACGAGATCAACGTGAGCTGCCCTAATATCGCCGCCGGCGGTGCCGCCATGGGCTCCACGCCCGAGGGCGCCTCTTCCGTTATGGCTGCTTGCCGCAAGGTGACCGATAAGCCGCTGTTCGTCAAGATGGCTCCGGTTAACGTCGCCGAGATTGCCAAGGCTCTCGAGGCCGCGGGAGCCGACGGCCTTTCGGTCATTAACTCCATCCAAGGCATGGCCATCGATGTTCATACCCGCAAGTCCCGCGTGGCCAAGCCCAAGGGCGGCCTTTCGGGCCCGCTGTGCCACCACATCGCCGTGCGCATGGTCTGGGAGGTTGCCCAGGCCGTCGATATCCCCATCAACGGTGTCGGCGGTGTCATGACTGGCGAGGATGCGGCTGAGTTTATCCTGGCCGGCGCCACCTGCGTGTCGGTCGGCATGGCCAACTTCGTCGATCCGTGCGCTTCGCTTAAGATCGCGCATGAGCTCGAGGCCTGGGCCGAGTCCCAGGGCGTAAAGGACATCAACGAGCTGGTGGGTGCTTTCGAATGCTAGAGAATGATGCCCGCGACCGTGTTATCATCGCCCTCGACTGCGACCGTGAGCGCGCGCTCGAGCTCGCCCACGAGCTTTCGGGCCATGCTGCCTGGCTCAAGGTCGGCATGACGCTCTATTACGCTGAGGGTCCCCAGATCGTCAAGACCTTTAAGGACCTTGGCTTTAAGGTCTTCCTCGACCTTAAGTTCCATGACATTCCGCATCAGGTGCGCGGCGCTGCCCGCTCGGCCTCGCTTGCCGGTGCCGACCTGCTTTCGGTCCACGGCCTGGGCTCGGGTGCTATGCTCGCTGCCTGCCGCGAGGGTGCCGAGGAGGCGCGTGAGGACCGCGCCAAGCTCGTCGCCATCACCGTGCTCACGAGCATGAATCAGGATGCCTTGAGCGAGATCGGCGTCGAGTCTCCCGTGGCCGAGGAGGCCGCCCGCTTGGCAAAGCTTGCTCAGGCCAACGGCATCGATGGCATCGTGTGCTCACCGATGGAGGCTCACGACATGCGTGAGCTGCTGGGTCCTGATGCCCTGATCGTGACTCCGGGTGTGCGTCCGGTGGGTGCCGCCCTTGGTGACCAGTCCCGCGTGGCGACGCCTTCCCAGGCTATCGAGCGTGGCGCAAGCCACATTGTGGTGGGCCGTCCCATCACCGGTGCCGACGATCCGGTTGCCGCCTTTGACGCCATCGTCGCCGAGCTGGTCGAAAACGTCGCGTAAAAGATTCCCCTAAGTCACCACTTTTGGGTCTCATTAGCACAAAATAGCCCCTGTGCCTGCGTAAACTTTCCCATCCTTTGTGTGGAATCGCAGGTCAGGGGCTTAACTTTGGGCGCAGTATATTGCACTTTTTGCGGGTATCGTCTAACCTATGGAGCCGCGATTAGGCTTTTTGTGCGTTCTACGTGCTAAAATGCCAATTATTGAATCAGATATAACCCAACTATTTGGAGGTACGAATGGCACTCCCTCAGCTTACCGACGAGCAGCGCAAGCAGGCTCTTGAGAAGGCTGCTGCCGCACGTCACGCCCGCGCTGAGCTTCGCGAGCAGATCAAGAAGGGCGAGAAGTCCCTCGAGTCCGTGCTCAACTCCGATGACCCCATCGCTTCCCGCATGAAGGTTTCCACCCTCATCGAGTCTCTCCCCGGTTATGGCAAGGCCAAGGCCGCCAAGATCATGGAGGAGCTCGGTATCTCCGCTACTCGTCGCGTCCAGGGCCTCGGCGTCCGTCAGCGCGAGCAGCTCCTCGAGCAGCTGACCAAATAAGTGAGCGCTCAGGATTCCAAGCTCTTTGTGATTTCTGGACCGTCAGGCGCAGGCAAGGGTACGCTCGTCACTCGTGTGCGCGAGCGCCGCTCGAACCTGGGTCTGACGGTTTCGGCTACCACGCGAGCACCACGCAAAGGTGAGGTCGACGGCGTCAACTACTTTTTTCTGACGCGCGAGGAGTTCGACCGCCGCGTGGCAAACGGTGAGTTTGTTGAGTGGGCCGAGGTCCACGGTAACTGCTACGGCACGTTGGTGAGCGAGGTCACATCCAAGCTCGCCTCGGGCTCGTCTCTGATTTTGGAGATCGATGTCCAGGGCGCCCTGCAGGTGAAGGAGCGTTTCCCCGAGGCCGTGCTGATCTTTATCAAGCCGCCTTCGCTTGAGGTGCTCCGCGAGCGTCTAGTCGGTCGCGGTACCGAGACGCCCGAGACGATTGAGCTGCGTATGGCAAACGCCGCCGATGAGCTTGCCCTTGCCGACCGCTACGACGACGTCGTGGTGAATGACGATCTCGACCGCGCGACCGATGAGCTCGTTCGCGTTCTCGATATGCATGAAAGGATCTGAGGTCCGTGTCCGTTGTAAAGCCTTGCATTGACGATCTTCTGGAGAAGACCGATCACAACCGCTTCCTGCTCGCTTCGCTTGCCTCCAAGCGCGCCTGCGACATCAATAGCATGCTGCGTGGCCAGCACAACCGCGTGCTTGCCGTCCAGGATGTCGATGACATCACCATCGGGCTTTCCGGTGCCGATACCATCTCGATGGCTATGGACGAGATTGTCGACGGCGACATCTCTTACGACGAGGCCCGTTACGAGAAGGCGCTCGGCCACAAGGTTGCTGAAGCCTAAATGGCGGCTCGCGTCTGCCTAGTCCACTATCACGAGGTTGGGCTGAAGGGCAAGAACCGCGCACATTTTGAGCATATCCTCATGGATAACATCAAGGCGGCCTTGGCCGCCTTTTCCGTGAACGCCGTGTCTCGAATTTCCGGTTATATCCTCGTGACCTTTAACGAGCATCAGGCCGACGAGGCGGCGCGTGTCATCCGCACCGTCCCCGGCGTTGCCCGTGTGTCTTTGGCGTATCACACCAACCGCGACCCGCAGGAGTACTGCGCCGCCGCTGTGAAGGCGCTGCGCGAGTTTGGTTCCTTCGATTCGTTTAAGGTGCACGCCAAGCGCTCCAATACTGACTATGAGCTCACCTCGATCGATATCAATCGACAGGTTGGCGAGGTGCTGTGTGAGGCGTTTCCCGATAAAAAGGTCCAGATGCACGACCCCGACGCGATGGTGCACGTTCTGGTGGTTCAGGGTAGTGTCTACGTGTATGCGCGCTCCGAGCGCGGCGTTGGCGGCCTTCCGGTGGGTTCTGCCGGCAAGGTCGTGACGCTGCTGTCGTCGGGTATCGATTCTCCGGTGGCGACCTGGATGCTCGCGCGTCGCGGCGCGGTGTGCGTGCCGGTGCATTTCTCCGGTCGTCCGCAGACGCCCGATACGAGCGAGTATTTGGTGCAGGACATCATCCGTGCGCTTGAGCCGGGTGTCCAGATCGGTCGTCTGTACGTGGTTCCGTTTGGCGACTGCCAGCGTGAGATTTCGGTCACCTGCCCCAGCAACCTGCGTGTGATCATGTATCGTCGCATTATGTATTCGGTTGCCGAGCGCATTGCGCACATCGAGGGCGCCAAGGCCATCGTTACGGGCGAATCGCTTGGGCAGGTTGCCTCCCAAACGCTTGAGAACATCATGGCCGTCAACGAGGCCGTGAAGATCCCCGTGTTCCGTCCTCTCATCGGTTCGGACAAGCAGGAGATCATCGCGCGCGCCGAGGAGATCGGTACGTTCGATATCTCGACTGAGGCCGCTCCCGACTGCTGCACGCTGTTTATGCCGCGCCGTCCCGAGACACACGCTAAACTCGATGCCGTGCATGAGGCCTGGGAACTGTTTGATCACGAGGAGATGATTGAGCGCCTGCTCAAGCAGACCGAGTACATCGACTTCGAGAGCAACACATATAAGGCCCCTAAGACCTTAAAACGCAAACATTCGGAGCTTGCTCCGCGTGAGATTTACCAAGATTACGAGTAAATTTGTGCATAGACCGACGATGCGCCTGCATCGTCGGTCTTTTGCTATCTGGGCATTTTGCGGCTAAGTGTTCATTTGCTGACGTGTGCCTGAATAAATGGACAGATTTGTGCAAGGTTTTGGTCAGCTTTTGTTTTGACCTCGAAAACCGGTTTTGGGGCGTGGCTGTTGCGGAGCTCCTTTCCTGACACGATGATGTTGGGAGGTTTTGCTATGGCGCAGCGCGAACAACACGAACGAGTCAAAAAGATGGACCGCTGGGCGGGCAAACTGCTCGGTCATAAGGCAGTGGTGATGGCGATACTGGTCGTCATTGCGATGGCGAGTGGGCTGGCGATGGCGAACCTTGGCGGCGGTGCCGGCGGTGTGTCGTTTGAGCGCACTGATGGTTCGGGCACGTTAGTGGAGCCGGGATCCGGCGATGCTTCGAGTGGAAAGACATCTGAAGGCTCTTCGCCTAAGGCGTCTGCCGCGGCAGAGGTCTATGTCGATGTTGATGGCGCCGTGGTGTCACCCGGTGTATATCGCCTCAAAGACGGGGCGCGGGTGGCTCAGGCGATTGATGCCGCCGGCGGGCTGGCGCCCGAAGCAGACGTTACGGGGCTTAATCGTGCATCCAAGGTCACTGATGGACAAAAAATTCACGTTCCAACGGTAGGGGAGCAGCAGGTGTCCATTGCGGAAGCCGGTGTTGATGGTGGGGCTTCCGCATCATCAGGCGTCGGTGGCGCAACAGGCCTAGTAAACATTAATACGGCAAGCTCGGCAGAGCTGCAGACGCTCTCGGGAATCGGTCCCTCCATGGCCCAGTCGATTATCGATGAGCGGACAAAGAACGGTGCTTTTGCTTCGGTTGACGATCTGATGCGCGTGTCGGGAATCGGCGAGAAGAAGCTTGCCAAAATCAAAGATTGCATCTGCGTATGAGTGCGACCGAGCGAGAGCACGTGATGCCTCCGCGGCCCCTGATTCCGTGGACGATGGCCCTGTGTGCCGGCATGTGCGTGAGCTGCGCCTTGGTGCTCAGCATAGCCGCTGATGCGCTGCTGAGGGAGCGGGCGACGGCGGTCGGGCCGCTATGGGCCATTCCCGTTGCGGCAGCGGTTTTCGTTGTGCTGGCTCACTCTTGTGCGAGGCTTGCCCCTTTGAAGCGGTGGCTGTATGCCGCGTCCGTCGGTCTCATAGCGGGTGCGGTCGTTTCGGCGTGGTGGGCCGTGGGTGCGCTCAACGCCTCGAAGACGCTCGACGGTCGAGCGGCAAGCAGTCTCGAGTTTGTCGTGCAGGGTGACCCATCCATAAATGACGACGTGTATTCCTATACCTGCGAGGCACGCGCGGACGGTAAGAACTTGGCAACGGTTCGCCTATCGTGTGACCGTGAGTTCAAGGTCGGGGCGCACGTGCGTGTTATCGGTCGCGTTTCGCGTTTTGAGAACGAGGCATATGGACGATCGCGCGTGCTCCGAGGCGAGGTGCGTAAGGTTAAAGCCGTTCGGATTGTGTCGGTCGATGAGGGTTCTCCGAGGCCGCTGCTTCGGCTGCGAAATGGGCTGCTTGCGTCCATCGCGCCTGCGACCGACCCGGCGCGTGCGCTCATAGCCGGTGTCGTCTGCGGTCGTTCGGCCGAGCTGCGCGCCCAGCCGGCGGGCGACTGGTTTTCTGTGACGGGAACGGCACATCTTATCGCCGTCTCGGGCAGCCATTTGGCTATCGTGGGGTTTGTAATCGAGGGTGTATTGCAAAAGACTCGGTGCTCACGTGGTCTTCAGCGGGCGATATTGGCGATAACGCTTGTGGGCTACGCTGCCTTTACGGGCGCGTCTCCCTCGGCCGTGCGCGCGTGCTGCATGGTGTTCGTGACGCTTGTCGTAAACGGCGCGGGGCGTCGTCGGCACGGCCTTTCGGCACTCTTCGTAACCATGTCCATCTTTGTGCTACTGCGGCCGACGGTGCTGTTCGAGATGGGCTTTCAGCTTTCATGCGCCAGCGTCTTAGCCATTCTGTGCTTTTGTCCCTATGCGACCTACGCTTTGGGTGAGCTAGGTGTGCCATCGGGCGTTGCCAGCGTGCTTTCCGTCACGCTGTGCTCGCAACTGGCGACACTTCCCATTACCATTCCTGCCTTCGGTACATTCTCGCTCATTGCTCCGTTGGCAAATGCGGTCATCGGTCCGGTGGTGAGCGTTCTGCTCGCTGTGTCGATCGTGCTGGCTCCCTTTTCGCTCGTGGGACCGTTGCGGACTTGGGCGCTCGTTGTGCCCATGATTGCCGCCCGTTGCGCGCTGTTCTTCGAGCAGCTGTTTG
The DNA here is from genome assembly GCA_900552425.1 of uncultured Collinsella sp. GTDB lineage: Bacteria > Actinomycetota > Coriobacteriia > Coriobacteriales > Coriobacteriaceae > Collinsella. The sequence goes on from URZR01000012.1 coordinate 6,388, forward strand.
CCGCCGTGCCGGGTGCATCCGTGAGCGTGCCGCCCGATAGCATGTGGATTTACCTAGTGCCATGTTTTCTGACGGTTCTGCTGGTCTGGTGGCCGCGTCCCCGTGCACGTCCTATGGCGGTGGGGCTTGCATGCCTGATGCTCTTGGCTGCGATTCCGTACGTCTATTGGGATCGATTCGCTCCGCCTTCGGTGACGGTGCTCGATGTGGGCCAGGCCGATGCGATTCTTATCCGCCAAGGCGGCGCAGTAGCTCTCGTCGACTGCGGGCTCGACGAGCGTGTGGTTGCGGCGTTGGTTCGCAACAACGTGCACCATATCGATGCCGTCTTTGTGACGCATTGGGATGAGGACCACTGGGGTGGTTTGCCTGCCGTGCTCGAACAGTTTTCGGTTGGAACCATTGCGGTCGCGGCCGATGCGCTGGACAGCGCGCCTGCCGAGGTCCTGAATCGCCCGGGTGCAACGTATCGGCAGGTGGCTTGCGGGGACACAGTCGATATCGGCGCATTTCGGGCTCGCGTGATGTGGCCATTTGACACCGTGGATGGCGAGGGCAATGAGGATTCGCTTGTCTTGCTGCTCTCCTATGCCCAAGAAGGCAAGAGATTGCGCATGCTGCTCACGGGGGACGCCGAGCTCGATCAGGAGCGCGAGTTTGTACAGGAGGTGGGCGATATCGATGTGCTCAAGCTGGGGCATCACGGCTCAAAAGTTTCCGTCGATACAGAGCTGCTGGAAACGCTTAAACCCGAGCTCTCAATTGCGAGTGCGGGTGAGGGCAACCGCTACGGTCATCCATCCGATACCTGTATCGATGCCGTTCGCGATGCGGGCGGCGCGTTCGCATGTACCATCGAACAAGGAGACATTACCGTTTCGCCGACTGCAGCCGGTTTTGCTATGCGATGCCAGCGACCGTGATGCTGTCGTTGGCGCGGGACCAACCCCTGGGCTAGAATGGCACGGAACGAATGCGAAGGCCTGCGGGAGGGGAGTGCAATGTCCGAAACCGGTCTGCTGCCGGCATATCTGATCGTCGGTACCGACGGAGTCAAACGCGACCATGCCGTCTCGCGTATGAAGGCGCGTCTGGAAAAGACGGGCATGGTCGAGTTCAACCTCGACGAGCGCGATATGACCAAAGACCCCGATATCGAGTCGATTATCGGATCGCTCAACACCTTTCCCATGGGCAGTGAGTTTCGCCTGGTAATCCTTGACGGCTGCTCAAAACTCGCCAAAGCGATCTCCGAGCCGCTTGTCGAGTATCTGGCGAGTCCCAGCCCGACGACGGTTTGCCTTGTCATAGCCGATTCACTCGCCAAGAACACGCGCCTCTACAAGGCGATCGCCAAGATTGACAAGAAGGCCGTGATCGACTGTTCGGGCACCAAGCGCTGGGAGCTCCCGCGCCGCGTGCAGCAGATGGCGACGCAGCATGGAAAGTCCATCTCGACGGCCGCCGCCGAGGAGCTCGTTTCGCGCTCGGGCGAGAACACCCGCATGATCGATAACGACTTGGCCAAGCTTGCCCAGATGGTCGAGGCTCCCCAAATTGAGCTTGCCGATGTGGAGCGCTGGATCGTGCGCACGGCCGAAGTCCAGCCCTGGGACTTTCTCAATGCGGTCTCGGCCCGTGACATGCGACGCTCGCTCGAGCTCTTCAATCTACTGCCCGCCAAGAGCTACGTGTGGACTTACACATTGCTGTGCGGCCGCATCCGCGAGCTTATCGTTGCCAAGGCGCTCGATGCGCGCGGACAGGGTCGTGAGCTGGCTGCAACACTTAAGCTCCAGTCCTGGCAGGTCAAGAATCACCTGACCTGGGCACGTCGCTTTTCGATGGCAGAGCTCGTTGCCGCGCTCGAGGGCGCGGTCGATGTGGAGCTCGCCCTCAAGGGTTCGGCCGATTCTCAGACCGCGCTTTTGCTCTGGATTACGAACATCTTGAGAAAATCGTGATGATACCTGCCTATTTGACAAATTCGTTCTATCCCTTTGAGGGGGAGCGTGCTATAGTAGGCGCTTGCATGACCTCACCGTGTCTCAGAGGTGTCATACATTTTTTGCAAGGAACTCGAAAGGAACTCCAGAAGTGGCAAACATCAAGTCTCAGAAGAAGCGTATCCGCACCAATGAGGCAGCTCGCATGCGTAACAAGGCTGTCAAGTCCGAGCTCAAGACGCTGACCAAGCACGTCCAGTCCGCCGTCGCCGAGGGCGACGCCGAGAAGGCCCAGGCTGCCCTCAAGACCGTCACCAAGCGTCTCGACATGGCTGCCGCTAAGCATGTTATCCACAAGAACCAGGCTTCCAACCGCAAGTCCGGTCTTGCTAAGCTCGTGAACAGCATCAACGCCTAAGTTGTAAATTTCACACCACACAGATTACGCGCATAAATGGAGCCTGTTTTATGGAACAGGCTCCATTTTTTGTACCGCTCGGGTAAGATAGTCCGCATGAATACTTCAATTGACATTTCCCACATCCGCAACTTCTCGATTGTTGCGCACATCGACCATGGCAAGTCCACGATCAGTGACCGCATTCTCGAGCTCACCCATACCGTCGACGAGCGCGACATGGAGTCGCAGCTGCTTGACACCATGGATATCGAGCGCGAGCGCGGCATCACGATCAAGTCCAATGCCGTCCGCGTTTCCTATGACGCCGACGATGGCGAGACGTATCAGTTCAACCTGATCGATACGCCGGGCCATGTTGACTTTACCTACGAGGTCTCGCGTTCGCTGGCCGCCTGCGAGGGTGCGGTGCTCGTCGTCGACGCCACGCAGGGCGTCGAGGCACAGACCGTCTCCAACGCGACGCTCGCCATGAATGCCAACCTGGATATCGTGCCCGCTATCAACAAGATCGACCTGCCGTCGGCACACCCCGACGAGGTCAAGACCGAGATCGAGGACGACCTGGCGATTCCTGCTGACGATGCCGTATGCGTATCGGGCAAGACTGGCGAGGGCATTCACGATCTGCTGGAGTCCATCGTATTTTTGATCTCTCCGCCCAAGGGCGATGCGAACGCGCCGCTCAAGGCGCTCATCCTGGACTCGTATTTCGATGAATACCGCGGCGTCGTTGCCACGGTCCGCGTCTTTGACGGCTCCATCAAAAAGGGCGATACCCTGCGCATGATGCAGGCCGAGGGCGACTTTTTGGTCGATGGCGTGGGCGTCAAGCGTCCCGCCGAGACGCCGGTCGACGCACTGACGGTCGGCGAGGTGGGCTATGTGGTCACGGGTCTGAAGGATCCCGAGGCCGTGCACGTGGGCGATACCCTCACGTGGGCCTCGAACCCCTGCCCCGAGCCGCTTCCGGGCTACCGCGAGGCCAAGCCCATGGTCTACACGGGCCTGTTCCCGATCGACAACAAGGATTACGAGAATCTGCGCGACGCTCTCGATAAGCTGCATGTCAACGACCCGTCGTTGGTGTGGGAACCCGAGACCTCGGTGGCGCTCGGCTTTGGTTTCCGCGTGGGCTTCTTGGGCCTGCTGCATATGGAGGTCGTCAAGGAGCGTCTGGAGCGCGAGTTCAATCTGGACCTCATCGCCACGAGCCCTTCGGTGGACTATCACGTCTACAAGACCGACGGCGAGATGATTGATGTCCGCAGCCCGCAGGATCTGCCCGAGGCTACGCGCATCGAGCGCATCGAGGAGCCTTACCTCAAGGCCAAAATTATCTGCCCGCCCGAGTATACGGGTGCCGTCATGCAACTCGCTATCGAGCACCGCGGCATTACGACCGATATGATCCATCTCACGAGCAAATCGGTCGAGATGCGCTTTGACATGCCGCTCGCCGAGCTCATCCTGGACTTCTTTGACCAGCTCAAGAGCCGCACCAAGGGCTATGCCTCGCTCGATTATGAGTTCAACGAGTATCGTCCCTCCGAGCTCGTCAAGCTCGATATCCTGCTTTCGGGCGACGAGGTGGATGCGCTTTCGTTTATCGTGCACAAGGACAAGGCCTATGGCCTGGCCCGCGGTCTGTGCGACAAGCTCAAGGAAATCATTCCGCGCCAGCTGTTCGAGGTGCCTATTCAGGGTGCCATCGGCAACAAGATTATCGCCCGCTCCACCGTCAAGGCGCGCCGCAAGGACGTTTTGGCCAAGTGCTATGGCGGCGATATTTCGCGTAAGCGCAAGCTGCTCGAGAAGCAGAAAGAGGGCAAGAAGCGCATGAAGGCCATCGGTTCGGTCGAGGTCCCGCAGGAGGCCTTTATGGCGATCCTCAAGGTGGACGAGTAGGTTCATGGCGCTCTCTGAATACAGTACGCGGCTGCTGGCTGCCTATGCCGAGCAGCCGTTCCTTATGGCTCCCATGGCCGGCGTGACCGATCCCGCCTATCGCATCATGTGCCGCCGCCGCGGTGCCAACCTTGCCTACAGCGAGATGGTAAGCGTCGCAGGTCTTGCCTATGCCAGCAATAAGACCTGGCGCCTGGTGCTGCCTGCCGATGAGGAGCAGCAGATCTGCGTGCAGCTCTTTGGCTCCAAGCCCGATCAGTTTGCGAGCGCCGTCGCTGCCGTCGAGGAACGTGTGGGCGATCGCCTGTCGCTGATCGACATCAACATGGCCTGCCCGGCTCGCAAGGTCGTCACCAAGGGCGAGGGCTCGGCGCTTATGCGTACGCCCGAGCTGGCCGAGAAAATCGTCGAGGCGACGGTTGGCGTGGCGCATGTGCCCGTGACCGTAAAGATCCGTAAGGGCTTTTACGCCGAAGACCGCAATGCCGCGACGTTTGCCCAGATGCTCGAGGGTGCAGGGGCAGCTGCGGTGGCGGTACATGGTCGCTGTGCCACGCAGCTCTATACGGGTCAGGCCGATTGGTCGGTCGTCGATGAGGTCGCAGATGCCGTCGAGATTCCCGTGATCGGTTCGGGCGACGTTTTCTCGGCCGAGGATGCGGCGGAGCGTCTGCGCAGCTCCGGCGCCAGCGCCGTGTTCATCGCGCGTGGTATCTATGGCAACCCCTGGGTGTTCGGCGATGCTCGCGCCCTTGCGCTCGATGGCACGCCGGTACCGGTGCGTAGCTCGGTCGAGTGCCTGGATGCCCTGCGCGAGCACCTGACGCTCACGCACGAGCTGCTGCCGCTTATGTCGCGTGCCCGCACGTACGCGAGCTGGTATCTAAAGGGCATGCCCCATGCTGCCGCCTGGCGCGCCCAAGTGGTGCGCTGCTCCACATACGAGGAGTTCATGGCATTGGTCGATGATATCGAGCGCGATGTGGTGGCCTGCGAGGCCGCACTTGCCGCTGGCGGGTCGGTGCCCGCTCATCCGCTGGAGGCCTAACGGTGGCCGTTACCGCGCTGTACGTGCACGTGCCGTTTTGCGCCCAAAAGTGTAGGTACTGCGACTTTGACTCGCGCCGTTTTGCTCCGTGCGACCTGAGCGCTGCGCTCGATGCCTATTTTGAGCAGCTGTATGCGCGCCTCGATGCCTTTGGCGACGCCGGAGCGCTCGAGGGCATCCGCACCGTCTATGTTGGTGGCGGCACGCCGTCGCTGGCAGGGGAGCGTCTGGTAGAACTTGCCCGGCGTATCTCTGCGTGGTGCAAGCCTGTTGAGTTTACCTGCGAGGCCAATCCAGAGTCGTTGACCGCCGAGTTTGCCGCTGCGCTCGCCAAGGTTGGTGTCACACGCGTCTCTCTGGGCGTGCAAACGCTCGATAACGCCGAACTTACCGCCATTGGCCGCATTCACGATGCCAATCGGGCGCTCGCTGCCATCACGATGGTCAGGGATGCCGGGCTCGATGTGTCCTGCGACCTGATGTGCGGTCTTCCCGGGCAGACCGCCGTAAGCTGGCAGCGCACGCTCGATGGCGTCTTGGCGGCGGCGCCGCATCATGTGTCGATCTACCCGCTCACGCTCGAGGAGGGCACGCCGCTCTACCGCATGGCGTGTCGCGACGAGTCGCTCGAGCCCGACGAGGATTTTCAGGCTGCGTGCATGGACACAGCGCGTGAGCGTCTGGGTGCGGCCGGTTATCACCCGTATGAGGTGGCAAGCTACGCGCTCGACATGAGTGCGCCCACAACATTGCCTATTGGACTGGACGGGGCTATCTGGGTTTGGGTCGCTCTGCCGCCGGTATGCTCGACGCCGAGGATTTCGATCGCTTGGCCGGGCTGTTTCCCGACGTGCCCGCTCGCGGCGATGCGTATCGCGTGCGCTTGGTGCAACGTGACGATGATGCGACGGCGTTTGATGCCGAGTATCTGTCGCAGCGCGAGGCTGCGGCCGAGGATCTGATGCTCGCCTGCCGCATGACGCGTGGCATTGGGCCCGACCTGTTGGTTCGCTTGGCAAGCGTGATCGCTGCAGATGAGTTGGCGGCGGCCTGTGACCGTGCGCTCGAGTTGGGCCTTGCCACTTGGGTGCCCGATTATATTGAAGGACATGCGGGGCGCGTCATCTCGAAAGACGTTATCGCAGGTCGCGTCCGTGCTCGTTTAGCGCCCACCCACTTGGGTTGGCTCGATGGAAATGTTCTGTTCGAGCTGTTTTGGGGTCTAGCATAGACCGCTCGGGTAGAATTACCGCAATATATACGCTGCTTTGAGCAGGAGGTTGCCGCGCATGGCGACGATGAACGAAAAAGATTACTACGAGATTCTGGGTGTCTCCAAGGACGCCACCTCGCGTGATATTCAAAAGGCCTTCCAGCAAAAGGCCCGTAAGCTCCATCCGGACGTCAACAAAGAGCCGGATGCCGAGGAAAAGTTTAAAGAGGTTTCCGAGGCCTATGCCGTGCTTTCGGACGAGCAGAAGCGTGCGCGCTACGACGCCATGCGTTCGGGCAACCCCTTCGCCGGCGCTCCTACGGCTTCGCCCTATGGCGGCGGCTACGCCGGCAGCGCGGGCTATGGCAATCCCTTTGAGGGCGGTTTTCCCTTTGGTGGAGCCTGGGGCCAGCCGCGTCGCGGGCAGGCTGCCTACAATCCCGAGAACGGCGCCAACGTGGTCGTCGATATTAAGCTCGACGCCAAGGAGGCCAAGGGCGGTGCCCGCAAGACCGTCCGCTACACGCGCTTCGATACCTGTAACAACTGCGGCGGTTCGGGCTCTGTCTCCTCCGAGCATGCCCATACCTGCCCAAGCTGTGGCGGCCGCGGCCATATCGACGTCGACCTGTCCTTCCTGTTTGGTGCGGGCACGTTCCAGTCGGTCTGCCCCGAGTGCGGCGGTTCCGGTAAGGTCGTGGCCGACCCCTGCCCTGATTGCGGCGGCAGCGGTCGTACTCGCGTAACCTCCGAGCAGACGATTGAGTTTCCTGCCGGCACGCACGATGGCGACGAGGTCCGCATTGGCGGCATGGGTCATGCTGGCACCAACGGTGCCGCGGGCGGCGATCTGGTCGGCCGCGCCCATGTTGAGGCCGAGCGCTTGGAAGGCAAAGCTCGTACCGGTTTTTACCTGATGGGCATCGTGGCGCCGTTTTTGGTACTCTCGGCCATCTCGGGCGTGTTCTCGGCCTTTGCCGTGATGTGCTTTATTCCGTTTGCCATGGGCCTGTTCATGGTGCTTTCGGACGGCGTGCTTCATCGCAGCCTGCTGTGGTGGAAGCGCGGCGCGATGCAGTTTGCCAACGGTTTTGCCAACGGCTTCATGTTCGCGCTCGTGTCGGTTTGGTTCGCGAGCTGCTCGCAACGGGCCATGCTTTCGCCGTACCAAATGCAATAACATCAAACCCTCTGTTTGCGGTCGGCCCTGCTTGGGTATAGGACGCACTGTGACAATAATGAAAGTCGGAAGGATTCGGTCGTGTCGGAAAATAGGGATTACTACGAGGTGCTTGGCGTCGACAGGGATGCCGACGCGCGGACGATTAAGCGTGCGTTTCTAAAGAAGGCCCGTACCGTACATCCGGATGTTTCGGACGACCCCGAGGCCGAGGCCAAGTTCAAGGAGCTCAACGAGGCCTATTCCGTTCTTTCCGATGAGCAGAAGCGTGCTAACTACGACCGTTACGGCACTGCCGACGGCCCTGGTGGTTCGGGCTACGTCGATATCAACGATATCTTTGGTGGCATGGGCATGGACGACTTGTTCTCGTCGTTCTTTGGCGGCGGTGCCGGCGGTGGCGCCCGCAGCCGTCGTGAGCGTCGTCGCGGACGAGACATGGCCATCTCGCTTTCGGTGACGCTCGAGGAGGCGGCGCTCGGCTGCAAAAAGACAATCAGCTATGACCGCCTTGCTCCTTGCGAGGACTGCAATGGCACCGGTAGGGCAGAGGGCGCACAGGAAAAGCAGTGCGGCCGCTGCCACGGTACGGGCTACGTCACGACGGTTCAGCGTTCGTTTTTGGGCCAGGTTCAGTCTTCCTCGCCTTGCCCTGACTGCCATGGCGAGGGCACGGTTATCGACCATCCCTGCGAGACCTGCGACGGTCAGGGCCGCACGCCTTCGCATGAAAAGATTGACATCGATATTCCCGCCGGCGTTTCGACCGGTCGCCAGCTGCGTGTGAGCGGCTTTGGCGAGGCCGGCCTTCGCGGCGAGCCTTCGGGCGACCTGATTGTCAACGTGCGCGTTGCCGACCACGAGCGCTTTAAGCGCAACGGTGACGACCTGTACCTGGTGAGCGATATCTCGATTGCGCAGGCTGCGCTCGGCTGCGAGATCGAGGTCGGGGGCATTATGCCCGACGAGGTCGTTAAGGTGACGGTTCCCGCCGGCGCCCAGTACGGTGATACCGTGAGCGTCAATAATTACGGCATGCCTCGCATTGGCGGTGGCGGTTCGCGTGGCCGCCTGATCGTGCAACTGCGCGTGGTCGTTCCCACCAATCTTTCCAATAAGCAGCGCGAGCTGCTCCGTGCTTTTGCCGATGATATGGGCGATGACGTCGCTTCCGGTAAGAAGTCGGTGACCGACCGCATCAAGAGCGCCCTCGACGACATCCTCGATTAAGGAGCCCGCGTGCTCGCACCCCATATTTCCGTCGTCAACCTCGGCTGCCGTGTCAACCGGGTTGAGTCCGACCGTATCACTGCCGATCTTATGCGCCTGGGCTTCGCTATTGTGGAGCCCCAGGATGCCGATCTGATCGTCATTAACACTTGCGCCGTTACGGGCGAGGCCGAGGCCAAGACCCGTAAGGCCGTCCGTCATGCGCTGGCCCATCCAAACGAGCCCTATGTGGTCGTGACCGGATGCGTGGTCAATTTGCATCCCGAGGAGCTGTCGGAGCTTTCGGATCGCGTGATTGCCGAGCCGTCCAAGATAGATGTCGCCGAACGTGTATGCGAGGTGCTGGGTGTTGAGTCCGATAGCGTTCCCGCCTGCAGCGATGGCGAGGTGGTCGATGCGCTCGGTCGCTCTCGCCTGGGCGTGAAGATTCAGGATGGCTGCAACCATCGCTGCACCTATTGCATTGTGTGGAAGGCGCGCGGCCCCGAGCGCTCCGTGCCCGTCGAGTCCGTGCTCGAGCAAGTTCGCGAGGCCCAGGAGGCCGGCGTGCCCGAGGTGGTGCTGACCGGTGTGAACCTGGGTGCCTACGATGGCAAGAGCGCGACCGACGAGCACGTCGAAATCGATGAGCTGCTCGAGGCCATCATGGAGCGCACGACTATTGCGCATGTGCGCATTTCCTCGGTCGAGCCCATGGATATCTCCGAGCGCCTGCTTAAGGTTATGGCGCGCTTTCCGCAGCGTATCGCCCCGTTTTTGCACCTGCCCGTGCAGTCCGGCTGCACGGCGACCCTGCATCGCATGGGCCGTCCCTATAGTGCGGAGGCCTTTGAGGACACGGTGCGTATGATTCGCGCCAATCTGCCGCAGGCGTCCCTTTCGTGCGACGTCATCGTCGGTTTTCCCGGTGAGACGGACGAGGAGTTCGAGGAGTCGCTGGCGCTGTGCCGCCGTGTGGGTTTCTCGCGTATGCACGTGTTCCGCTACAGCAAGCGTCCCGGTACCCTTGCTGCCGACATGCCCGACCAGGTGCCGCCCGAGGTTATGGCCGAGCGCAGCCGTCGTATGCGAGACACGGCGCAGGAGCTCGCTATTGCCGATGCTCGTCGTCGCGTGGGCACTGTCGAGCGTGCCGTGCTTGAGTACGGTGACAGCCTGACGCTCGGTTCGTTCCATCATGCCCGTCTTGACGATACCTGTGGACTTACAGCCCCGTGCCTGCTCGATGTTGCTATCATCGGAGTCGATGATTCCGGCTTGGTCCATGCGCGCAGGGAGGTCCATGGAAGCCTCGAAGATTAGACTTACCGTTCCCGAGGGAATTGATCCCTCGTGCGTTTTGGGCGCCGGCGACGGCGTCCTTCGTGCGCTCGAGAGCTTGGTTCGCGCTCATGTGGTCGCCCGTGGCGATAGCATCTCCGTGAGCGGCGACCCGGACGAGGTCGAACTCGTGGCGCGCTTTTTCGAGCACGCTTTTTGCGAGGCGGCCGCCGGGCGCACGCTGTCTGCCGACGATGTCTCTCGCTGCCTGGCCGTCTTGCGCGATGGTGAGCACGAGGCTACGTCGCTTCGCGATGACGTGCTGCTTTCGTATCGCGGCCGCGTCATTCGCCCCAAGACGCTCGGCCAAAAGCGCTATGTGGATGCCATCCGCACGCATACCATCACGTTTGGCCTGGGTCCTGCCGGCACCGGTAAGACCTATCTGGCCATGGCGCTCGCCGTTGCCGCGCTCAAGCGTCACGAGGTGGGCCGTCTGATCTTGACGCGTCCGGTTGTCGAGGCGGGGGAGAATCTGGGCTTTTTGCCCGGCACCCTCGAGGAAAAGATCGATCCCTACATGCGTCCGCTTTACGACGCCCTTTTTGACATGATGGATCGCGAGCGCACCGATGAGCTTATGGAGCGCGGCGTGATCGAGATCGCCCCGCTTGCCTACATGCGCGGCCGCACGCTGAGTGATGCCTTCGTGGTGCTCGACGAGGCACAAAATACCACGCCCGAGCAGATGAAGATGTTCCTGACGCGCCTGGGCTTCAACTCCAAGTTCGTGATTACCGGCGACCTGAGTCAGCGCGACCTGGTGGGTCGTCGCGGCGGTCTTGCCGACGTCGAGCAGATTTTGGGCCGTGTCGACGATGTCGCATTTTCTCACCTCGAGCGTGCCGACGTGGTGCGCCATGCTTTGGTGGGGCGTATCGTCGAGGCGTACGATGCTTATGATGATGTGCGCGAGAAACGCGTGCACGACCGAAAGGAGTCCCGTTGAGTGTATTGATCAGCAATGATGCCGAGCTCGATACGCTGCTCGACGCGCAGGAAGTGGAGCACATCTGCGAGGTTGTGCTTGCCGCCGAGGGCGTTGAACGTGAAGTCGAGATTTCCCTTTCGTATGTCGACGAGGACGAGATGCACGAGCTCAACCACGAGTGGCGCGGTATCGACCGTTCCACCGATGTCCTCTCGTTTGAATGCGACTCGGCCTTTGACGAGGATATTCCCGCCGACGAGACGCTCGAGCTCGGAGATATCATCTTGGCCCCGCAGGTCATTGCCCGTCAGGCCCCCGGCTTTGGCAATAGCCCTGCCGATGAGTGCCGCCTGATGCTCGTTCATGGCATGCTGCACCTGCTGGGGTATGACCATATCGAGGACGACGAGGCCGAGGTCATGGAGGCGCGCGAGGACGCCATCCTGCGCGATCTGGCGCTCGAGCGCGGCGAGGACCCCAAACTGGTCCACGTCGGCCCCATCACCAACCACGCCCACGACTAGGAGCCGTCTATGATTCCCGGATCGAACAAGGACCATCCGTCCTTCTTAAAGTCGTTTTCCTACGCTTTGGAGGGCTTCGTCACCGCCGTCAAGACCGAGCGCAACATTAAGGTCATGCTCGTGGCGGGCGTGTGCACCGTCATTGCCGGCTGCATCGTGGGGCTCGACATTGCCGAGTGGGGCATGGTTATCATCTGTTGTGGCTTGGTGATTCACGGCGAGCTTTGCAACACCGCCATGGAGGCGATTGTCGATCTGGCGACCCAGGAGCTCCATCCGCTGGCAAAGCGTGCGAAGGATATCGCCGCCGCCTCCGTATACGTTCTTTCCATCACCGCCGCGATTGTGGGCTTGCTGGTATTTGCCCACGCGCTCGGCTTTATTTAGAAAGGGATTCCCATGTCCGACACTATGCAGCCTAACGACGAGATCCTGGACGACGAGTCCAGGGACGCGGTGGATGCCGACGAGTTCGAGGAGGTTGAGGAGTTTGACCCGTTTGAGGGCATGAGCGACGAGGAGCTTGACGCCCTGTGCGACGAGGACGATGGCTCCATGGGCTTTGGCGACGTTGAGCCCGGTTTCCGCAGTGGCTTCGTGGCCTTGGTCGGCCGCCCCAACGCCGGTAAGTCAACGCTGCTCAACGCCTGCTATGGCAAAAAGGTCGCCATCACCTCGCCGGTCGCCCAGACGACCCGCCGCCGCATGCGCGCCGTGGTTAACCGCCCCGGCTACCAGCTGGTCTTTGTCGATACCCCGGGTATCCACAAGCCCAAGGACGGTCTAGGGTCCGAGCTGAACAAGAGCGCGCTGTTCGAGCTGAACGATGTCGATGTTGTCGCGTTTTTGATTGATGCCACCAAACCGATCGGCAGGGGAGACGCCTGGGTCGCAGAGCATGTTGCGGCGTCCAGGGCTACAAAGATTCT
>URZR01000013.1 GCA_900552425.1 uncultured Collinsella sp.
TATCCGATCCTCATGAGGCAGCTGCCAAACTCCACGAGGTCGCCGTCGGCCACGCAGATCTCGAGCACCTCGCCATCCGCCTCCGCCGTCACCTCGTTGAGAACCTTCATGGCCTCGATGATGCAGAGGGTCTCGCCGGCCTTGACCTTGGAGCCCACGCGCACAAACGGCTCGTCGCCCGGCGCAGGGGCAGCATAGAAGACGCCCACCATGGGAGCAGTCACCTCGGTGCCCTTGGGCTCCGGCGCGGCGGCAGGTATCTGCGTGGCGGGCTCCGGTGCGGCAGGCGCGACTGTGGGAGCTGCAACTTGAGCGGCCATGGCGCTCGGCATGGGCATGGGCACGGCAACCGGCTGCGCGGCACTCGCGCGCTCGAGTTCGACCGCGGTGCCATCGGGCTCCTCAACACGTACGCGCGTAAGGCCGCGGTCCTCCATCACATCGGCTATCTCGGCAAGTCTTTTGGAATCCATGCTCTAGCTCCTCGTATATCTACGCAGCGCGATGGCGGCGTTGTGCCCGCCAAAGCCCAGGTTGGTCGAAAGCGCCCAGGTAAGGTCGGCGCGAACCGCTCGATTAGGCGTGTAATCAAGATCGCAGGCGGGATCGGGCGTGTGGTAGTTAATGGTCGGGGGCACCACGCCCTGCTCGAGCGCCATGGCACAGGCCATGACCTCGATGGCACCCGTGGCACCGATCATGTGCCCGGTCATCGACTTGGTCGACGAGACGTGCGCCGCGCGCGCCGCGTCCTCACCGAGCGCACGCTTAATGCCCGCCGTCTCGGACGAATCGTTGAGCTTGGTCGAGGTGCCGTGGGCGTTGATGTAGAGACCCTCGGAAGGCTTGACGTCGCCCTCGGCTACCGCCAGCGATATCGCACGGGCAATGCCGGCGGCATCGGGGTCGGGACTCGTAATGTGATAGGCATCATCGGTGTTGCCGTAGCCCACGACCTCGGCATAAATGTGCGCACCGCGCGCCTGCGCATGCTCCATGCTCTCGAGTACCAGCACGCAGGCGCCCTCACCCATCACAAAGCCATCGCGGTCTGCGTCGAACGGGCGGCAGGCCGTCGCGGGATCGGGGTTGGTGGTCAATTCGCGGCAGGACGTAAAGCCTGCAACAGCATCGGGGATAATGGCCGCCTCGGCACCGCCCGCGAGGATCGCGTCGGCATAGCCGTGCTTAATAGCACGGAACGCCTCGCCCACCGCATGGGCCGAGGTCGCGCACGCAGTCACGACTGGCAGGGTCGGTCCCTTTGCCTTGTGACGGATTGCGATATTGCCCGATGCCATGTTGGGGATCATCATCGCAATCATATAGGGCGATGCGCGGCGAGGTCCACGATCGGCGATCGTGTGGACGTTGTCGACGAGCGTCGTCATGCCGCCCACGCCCGAGCCCACGTAGACGCCCAGGCGCTCACGATCGATGGCGCCTTCGACATCAAAGCCCGCATCGTGCATTGCCTCGTCCGAAGCCGCCATCGCAAACTGAACGCAGGGGTCGAGATGCTTGGCGTCACGCTTGCCAAAGTACTCGTTGCCGTCAAAGCCCTTGACTTCGGCCGCCACCTTGACGGTAAACGCATCGGTATCGAAGTGCGTGATCGGGCCGATGCCACAGGTCCCGGCGCACATGGCCGCCCAGGTGGCAAGCGCGGTGTTGCCGAGCGGCGATACGGCACCGATGCCGGTGATTGCAACTCTCTGTTCCATCATGGTCTCCTCATCCAAGCCGTTCTTCGGCCCTGGTTTCTACATCGCCATTCCGCCGTCGACGCGCACGACCTCGCCCGTAATGTAAGCAGCCGCATCGCTCGCTAAAAAGCGCACCACGCCGGCCACTTCCTCGGGGCGTGCCATGCGCTTAAGGGGAATCTGTTCCTCGGTTGCCGTACGCACCTTCTCCGAGAGCTTTGCCGTCATATCTGTCTCGACAAACCCGGGGGCGACCGCGTTCGCTCGTACGCCACGAGGCGCAAGCTCGCGCGCCACCGCCTTGGTAAGCCCTATCACGCCCGCCTTGGAAGCAGCGTAGTTGGCTTGCCCGGCATTGCCCATCAGGCCCACGACCGAGCTCATGTTGACGACGCAACCGCCGCGCTGGCGCATAAAGGTCTTGGTGAGCGCGCGCGTCATATTGAATGTTCCCTTGAGATTGACATCGAGCACGCGGTCGAAGGCGTCATCGCCCATGCGCATGAGCAGGCCATCGCGGGTGATGCCGGCATTGTTGACGAGCGCCCAAATGGAACCAAAGTCGTTGAGGACCGCTTCCACACACGCGTTGACGGCAGCGGGATCGGCCACGTCGCATTGATATGCGCGTGCCGTGGCGCCAACCGCCTCACAGGCTTCGCACGTCTCGCGCGCCGCATCGACGCTGCCGGCATAGACGACGGCGATATCAAAGCCGTCCTCCGCCAGACCGACAGCGCAGGCGCGGCCGATACCCCGCGAGCCGCCCGTGACCAGTGCCACGCGACGTGAGTCGTTGCGCTCGAGCGCGCCGTTGTTCAAGTTGCCCATGTCATTCCTTTCGGGTTACAGCCCTGTGGACTATGCGAGCTCGTCGACAATAGCTGCGACCTGCTCGGCCGTTTCGCACGAATACACGCGAACGTCGCTCAGCGTACGCTTGGCCAGGCCCGACAGCGTTTTGCCAGGGCCGACCTCAATAAACGTGTCGATGCCTTGATCCTGCAGAGCATGCAGCGTGTCGACCCAGCGCACGGCATGACTCACCTGGTTGGCCAGCATCTCCGCTGCCGCCTGCGGGTCGGCCGGATAGGGCGCCGCTGTCATATTTGCCATAACAGGAATCAGCAGCGGGGACGGCGCGTGACCGGCCTCGATATATGCAGCAAGGCCACAGGTCGCCTCGGCCATATAGGGGCTATGGAATGCACCCGACACCGCGACCTTCATGGCGCGACCGCCAGCCTCTTTCACTAGAACGTCGAGCTCCTGCAGCGCCTCGGGCGCTCCGGCCACAACCGTCTGCTGGGGGCTGTTGTAGTTGACCGGCCAGCAGTCCTCGCCGGCCTGTTTTGCCAAGCCCTCGACCTGCGCCGCATCGAGTTTGATGACGGCGCGCATGCCGCCGGGGTGACGCTCGGCCGCCGTGGCCATCAATGCCGCACGCTCACATACGAGCTCAAAACCCGCTCGCGTATCGAACGCCCCCGCAAAGGTGAGCGCGGCGACCTCGCCAAGCGAAAAACCCGCACAGGCGGCAGGTACCACGCCGCGCTCACGCAGGGCGGCAGCCGCTGCCAAATCGTGAACGAACACGCACGGCTGCGTGTTCTCGGTCTGCGAGAGTTCCTCCTTGGAGGCGCTTCGGCACTGCTCACTGGTCCCCGGGCGCACCTCGTCGGCAATGGCGAACACCTCGGCGGCCGCCGGCGATGCCTCGATCAGGTCGACGCCCATCGCGGGGTGCTGGGCGCCCTGGCCGGCAAACAGAAACGCTACGCCACCCATGCGCACGCACCCTTCAGGACGTGCTCGGCGCCATCGACCAGGTCGTCAACGATTTCACGTGCGCTTTGGCGCTCGTTGACCATGCCGGCAATCTGTCCACACAAAAACGAGCCCTCTTCGTAATTGCCGTCCTTGGCGGCCTTGCGAAGGGCGCCCGTGCCCATGGCCCCGAGCTCCTCGACGCTTACGCCCGCCGCCTCGCTCTTGGCGTAGGCGTTAGTGAAGGGGCTCTTGAGGGCACGCACCGGGTGTCCCGTCGAGCGGCCGGTCGCACGCGTCGAGGTGTCGTTGGCCTTCAGGACCATCTCCTTGTACTGCTCCGATACGGTGCACTCATCTGCGATCAGAAAGCGCGTACCCACCTGCACGCCGGCGGCGCCCAGCATAAAGGCGGCCGCCACGCCGCGGCCATCGGCGATACCGCCAGCCGCAACCACGGGAATATCGACCGCATCGACAACCTGTGGCACCAGTGCCATCGTCGAGGTCTCGCCAATATGGCCGCCTGATTCGGTACCCTCGGCAACCACGGCAGTGGCTCCACGACGCGCCACGAGACGCGCCAGCGCCACCGAGGCAACGACCGGGATGACCTTGATGCCCGCCTCGTTCCACGCCTTCATGTACTTGGTGGGATTGCCGGCACCCGTCACGACGACCGGCACCCGCTCGTCAATCACGACCCGCGCGACCTCGTCGGCAAACGGGCTCATGAGCATGACGTTGACGCCAAAGGGCTTATCCGTCCTGGCGCGCAGCTCATGAATCTGGTCGCGCAGCCAGTTGGCGTCGGCGTTCATGGCCGCGATAATCCCTAAGCCGCCCGCCTCGGACACTGCGGACGCCAGCGAGGCGTCGGCGATCCAGGCCATACCGCCCTGGAACACGGGCTTTTCGATGCCGAGCAGATCGCAGAGAGGAGTCTTGAGCATCTCTACTTCTCCAATGCCGCCTCGACCGTATCGGCGAACTCGCCGACCGTCTTGGGGTTCTCCTCGGTATCGAGCTGGATGCCAAACTCGTCCTCAACGGCGACGAGGATCTCGACGGTGCCCAGACTGTCGAGACCAATCTCCTCGAGCGTGGACTCGGGCTTCATCTCGACGTCGTCAAGACCGGCGGTCTCGCGGATAACATCGCAAACGCGCTCGAAGGTCTTCTGATCTGCCATGGTAGTTCTCCTTTGTTTGTGCCCTAGGGGCGTTTTTATTTCCTATGTGCGACTACTTCCAACGAAGTAGATAGCCACCTATATCCAGACCGGCGCCAAATCCAACGAGGGCGATGGTGTCGCCCGTGTGAAGTGCACCGGCGTTTGCCAGCCGGTCGAGGGCAAGCGGAATGCATGCGCTCGAAATGTTGCCGGTCTCGCGCAGCGTTCGAACCACGCGCTTGTCTGGCACACCGAGGCGCTTGACCGCCTGACTCAGGATTCGTTCGTTAGCCTGATGGAATACAAAATGGTCGATGTCCTCGACCGAAATGCCCGCATCGCTCGCAAGCTTATGGACCGTGTCGCAAATCGCGTTGACGCCGAACTTGAACACGCGGCGGCCATTCATGGACAGCACGCTCTCGCTATCTGCGGAGGCCTTAAACGGCGAGGTGCCGACCAGACCGGGAACGCACAACGTCTCGACGTCGGGCGCCGTCGAAAGCTCAACGGCAAGGGGGCTGTCTCCCCCAGCCTCAATCACCGCGGCGCCTGCCCCATCGCCAAAGAGCACACAGGTGGCGCGGTCGGTCCAGTCGAGCGCGCGCGTCATCTGCTCGGCGGCAACGACAAGCACATGCTTGGCTCGTCCTCGGGCGATATAGCCCTCGGCAACATCGAGCGCAAATACGAAGCCGGCGCAGGCAGCCGAGACATCGAAGGCAGGGCACGTCGCGCCCAGTCGCTCAGCAACGGCACACGCCTCGGCGGGAACAAGGTGGTCACCCGTCGTCGTCGAGCAGACGATCAAATCCAGCTGGCTCGCGTCGATTCCGGACACCTGGAGTGCCCGCTCGCTCGCCGCTACGGCAAGGTCGTCAAGTGACTCGGTGGTGCATACATGGCGGCTCTTGATACCTGTGCGGGTAAAAATCCACTCATCCGAGGTATCGAGGAACTCGGACAGCTCGTCATTGGAAACACTGCGCTTAGGAAGCGCCGAGCCTGTTCCAAGAATCGTGAAACCCATCACTAACCTCCTTTGAGTTGTTGACGTGTTTACATCGACCAAGAGAGGATAGCGCATTTCAGTCGTTGTTAACGTGTTAACATTAAATTGTCCAAATGCGACAAAGGCTTCACATTGTGTCTCTCTCGACACCATTGCGTTATTCACTTATTCATTAAGGAGGTAGCAGCCGTTATGGATGCCAAATTAACGATAGTCGACGTAACCGGATCGACCAACGATGACCTGCTCGAAGCAGGAAAACAGGGAGCGCCGCACGGCACAGGACTTGCCGCCCGGGCTCAGACAGCAGGACGCGGCCGGCGCGGCCACAAGTGGGATTCAACCGCCGGCAATCTGTTACTCTCGATTGTCCTACGTCCTCGTGTTGATCCCGCCAAGTACTCTGGCCTTGCCGCCGTCAGCGGCCTAGCGGTGCTCGAGGCGCTCGAAAAACAGGGTCTTGCAAACGAGATTGGCCTCAAATGGCCCAACGACCTGGTCGCGCGTGGACGCAAACTCGGCGGCATTCTGGTCGAAGCCGCACGCGATAACGAAGGCAACCCCTTTGCGGTCTGTGGCATCGGCGTCAACGTGAACTATGTGCCCGCGGAGGTGCCCGATGGTGGCCTGCCGGCAATCGGTCTCTCGGACCTCAACGAGAACGTTCCCGCCGTCGATATGCTCCTCGATGAGGTCTATCACACCGTCGTAAACGCTGTAGACGCGTGGGCAGATCTGCTCAACGCCATGGAAGAAAACGCCGGACCGCTCGCGCCCGTCCACGGCGAATATGTCGCTCACCTCAATTGGATTGGAAAGCACGTTATCGCCCGCTCCCCTGCCGGTGACGAGCTGGCGCGAGGCATCTTTAAAACCGTCGATACCTTTGGACGCGCGTGTATCGAAACGGAAGACGGCTTGCGATCCTTCCATTTTGAGGAGGCGTCGCTGCGCCCCTTGGGCGAATAGGGCGCCGCAGCCACCTACTCAGCAGCATTACCAGGCGGTCAAAACCCATCATGCAAAACAAAAGAGCCCCGCTACCGTAATGGCAGCGGGGCTCTGTAAGCTATGAGCGATATCGCTTAGAGCTTGATGTCGATGTCGACGCCAGCGGGGAGGTCGAGACGCATGAGCGAATCAACGGTGCCCGAGGTGGGGTCGAGGATGTCGATGAGGCGCTTGTGGGTGCGCATCTCGAACTGCTCACGGGAGTCCTTGTTCACGTGCGGCGAGCGGATAACCGTGTACAGGTTGCGCTCGGTGGGCAGGGGGACAGGACCGGAAACGCGAGCACCGGTCTTCTGAGCGGTCTCGACGATGAGCTTCGCGGACTGATCGACGACCTCGTGATCATAGCCCTTGAGGCGAATGCGGATCTTCTGGGTAGCCAACTTAAACCTCCAAAGAGTGCGAGAGATGTTCTCGCGGATTACGTAACAGGGAGCTCGAACTTAGGCGTTCTTGCTCATGACCTCGTCCACGATGGACTTGGGCGCGGGCTCATAAGAGTCGAACTGCATCGTGTAGGATGCACGGCCCTGGGTCTGGGAGCGAAGGTCGGTAGCGTAACCGAACATCTCGCCCAGCGGCACCTTGGCACGGATGAGCTTGCTGTTCTTGCGATCCTCCATGCCCTCGATCTTGCCGCGGCGACCGGAGAGGTTGCCCATAACGTCGCCCATGTACTGCTCGGGGGTCTCGACCTCGACAGCCATGATCGGCTCGAGCAGCTGCGGATCGGACTTCTTGAGAGCGTCCTTGATAGCCATGGAACCGGCGATCTTGAAGGCGGCCTCGGAGGAGTCGACCTCGTGGTAAGAACCGTCGAACAGGGTGACCTTAACGTCGAGGACCGGGAAGCCGGCGATAACACCGGTGTTCAGGGCCTCCTGGATGCCCTTGTCGATGGACGGGATGTACTCCTTGGGCACGACGCCGCCGACGATAGCGTTGACGAACTCGTAGCCGAAGCCCTCCTCCATCTTCTCGAGCTTGATGACGGCGTGGCCGTACTGACCGCGACCGCCGGACTGACGGACGAACTTGCCCTCAGCCTTCTCGACGTCGTGACCGGCGGTCTCGCGGTAGGCAACCTGGGGCTTACCGACGTTAGCGTCAACCTTGAACTCGCGGAGCAGACGGTCGACGATGATCTCGAGGTGCAGCTCGCCCATGCCGGCGATGATGGTCTGGCCGGTCTCGTGGTTGGTGGACACCTGGAAGGTCGGGTCCTCCTCGGCGAGCTTGGTCAGAGCCAGGGACATCTTGTCCTGCTCGGCCTTGGTCTTGGGCTCGATGGCAACGTCAATAACGGGCTTAGCGAACTCGATCTTCTCGAGGACGATCTCCTTGCCCTCGGCGCACAGGGTGTCACCGGTGGTGGAGTTCTTGAAGCCGACGCAAGCGACGATGTCGCCGGCGGCAGCGTCGTCACGGTCGATACGCTCGGCGGCGTTCATCTCGAGGATGCGGCCGAGGCGCTCGCGCTGACCGTTGGAAGCGTTGACAACGTAGGAGCCGGACTCGGCGCGGCCGGAGTAAACGCGGACGTAGGTGAGCTTACCGACGAACGGGTCGGTCATGATCTTGAAGACCAGGCCGGAGAAGGGCTCGTCGAAGGAAGGATGACGCTGGATCTCCTCGCCGGTGTCCGGATCGGTACCGGTGACGGCCTCGACGTCAAGCGGGCTGGGCAGGTAGTCGACGACAGCGTCGAGCAGCTCCTGAACGCCCTTGTTCTTGTAGGCGGAACCCACGAAGACGAGGTTGAGCTCGTTGGCCAGAACGCCCTTGCGCAGAGCAGCCTTGAGCTCCTCGACGGTGAAGTCCTCCTCCATGAGGATCTTCTCCATGAGCTCGTCGTCAAAGCTGGCAGCAGCGTCGAGGAGCTCCTCGCGCTTGGTGGCAGCGATGTCGGCGAACTCAGCCGGGATCTCGTCCATCGGCTCGGGGTAGGTCATACCCTTCTCGTCGGCCTTGAAGTCCCATGCAGTCATGGTGACCAGGTCGATGACGCCCCAGAAGTTGTCCTCGGCGCCCATCGGGACCTGAGCGGCCACGGCGTTGGCGTCGAGACGATCCTTCATGGTCTCGATAGCGTTGAAGAAGTCAGCGCCCACGCGGTCATACTTGTTGATGAAGGCGATGCGGGGGACGTTGAAGGTAGAAGCCTGACGCCAAACGGTCTCAGACTGGGGCTGAACGCCGGCAACGGCGTCGAAGACGGCGACAGCGCCATCGAGGACGCGCAGGCAGCGCTCGACCTCGGCGGTGAAGTCAACGTGGCCCGGGGTGTCGATGATCTGGATGCGGTAGTCCTTGCCGTCCTTGTTCCAGAAGCACGTGGTAGCAGCGGAGGTAATGGTTACGCCGCGCTCCTGCTCCTGAACCATCCAGTCCATGGTGGCAGCGCCCTCATGGACCTCACCGATCTTGTGGGTCTTACCGGTGTAGTAAAGAATACGCTCGGTCGTGGTGGTCTTACCGGCATCGATGTGGGCCATGATGCCGATGTTACGGGTATCGGAAAGCTTGTACTTAGGCTTAGCCATGTTAGTTCCTTACCTTAACTTACCAACGATAGTGAGAGAACGCGCGGTTGGCCTCGGCCATCTTGAAGACGTCCTCACGCTTCTTCACGGAAGCGCCAACGCCGTTGGAGGCATCGAGAATCTCGTTAGCGAGACGCTCGGCCATGGTCTTCTCCTTGCGAGCACGCGAGAAGTTGACGATCCAGCGGATACCCAGAGCGGTGGAACGACGGGAGTTGACCTCCATCGGGACCTGATAGGTAGCGCCACCGACACGCTTGGGCTTAACCTCGAGCGTGGGCTTGACGTTGTCCATAGCCTTCTTGAAGGTAGCGAGAGCGTCGCCACCCTCGGACTTCTCGGCAACGATCTCGAAAGCGGTGTAAACGATGCGCTCAGCGGTGGCCTTCTTGCCGTCAAGAAGGACCTTGTTGATGAGCTGAGTCACCAGGCGGTTGTTGTAAACGGCGTCAGGCTGAACCTCACGACGATTAGCTGCTGCACGACGCGGCATGTGAAATCTCCTTAAGTGTCTACCGTGCGGCCCTTAGGCGGCACACGGCGAAAGTATCAAAACGTTATCTGGCTTATTTGGCCTTGGGGCGCTTAGCACCGTACTTGGAACGGGCCTGCATACGGTTCTGGACCGGAGCAGCGTCGTAGGCGCCACGGATGACGTGATAACGGACACCAGGGAGGTCACGGACACGACCGCCGCGGACGAGCACGATGGAGTGCTCCTGCAGGTTGTGGCCCTCACCCGGGATGTAAGCAGTAACTTCGATGCCGTTGACAAGGCGAACACGGGCAACCTTACGAAGAGCCGAGTTCGGCTTCTTGGGGCTCGTGGTGAAGACGCGGGTGCACACGCCGCGCTTCTGGGAGTTGTGCTGCAGAGCAGCGTTCTTGGACTTCTTGGGCACGGAACGACGGCCCTGGCGAACCAGCTGGTTAATAGTAGGCAAAGCGTACTCCTTCTCGAATGATTCCAGCTTTCTGTAAAGTGCAACGGCTTGAATCGAGGGGTCAGCATCCCCCTACGAAACACGCAGTTCGATAGGATACGTGCCGTTAGCTGTGCCGTCAACAGACCACGCCGCCTGGCGTATCCCAAAATAGCCATATTTCCGCAAAGCCTCCATAAAAGGAATCCCCGCCTGTGCGCAAGTGCCCATTCCAGCCCTCCATGTAACGCAAAAATGGCCGCTTCCTCTAGCAGGAAGCGGCCTAGACCTTACGAATAGACGATGGTAAAGGGTACTTCTGTTTCGGTCTCTCCTGTTGATGTGCATCTCGTGCCCTCGAGGGTCACCGAGACCACTTGATCGACATTGATCAGTTTTGTCGGAACCCAGATGTTCTCTCCGCTATTGCGCGCCATCGAAACATAGAAATTGTACGCCCCTGCGTCGTCATCTTCGATAATCTGCTCCGATCCATCCTTGTAGCTGACGGTCAGTTTATGATCAACTGCTTCATAGCCCAGATCATCGATGTGCGTCTGGATGGAAAACGGGCTGATCTCGAGAGGCGAGTCGTCGGAGCGGAGCTCCTTTGTATCGACGTGCGCTCCGACGTTAAACTCTGGCGTCGATACCTCGATCACCTTCGCATCCTCACCTTTGCCCTCCGTCCAACTGATATTCCAGGTGACCGCATGTCGTAAATCTCGATCGCGATTCCAAGATGCAAAGTACATCGTGCCGTTAATGACCGTGTCGCTTGATGTGTCTTTATCAATGGTGCAGCGTGTATCAGCCCATTCCTCGCCGAAGTTCATGCTGGGTGTACTGACGCCCCCTTCTTCTTCACCATAGAGAACAAGTTCGCCAAGCTCTGCCGCCGGCTTGTAGTAGCTAACGCCATTCGGATTGGACAATGTAAACGTCACAGCACCGCAACCGTTCTCGTCGATTGCCATCTCATGAATGTCGAGCGTATAGCCGTTGCCCTCGACGGACAGATTGACCTTCTGGACTGCACCCTCCAGGCTTTGGGGCGCGATACCATCACCAAACTCTCTGGTGTAGGTATATTTCGTCCCCGACGAGCCGCCATTTGTCCAGGTAACGGACTCTCCGTTGCCATGGTTTCCCCAGGCAGAGGCAAAATAACTGGAATTGACAACAGCGTAGGCGACCCCTCCGGTCGCCAGCACTCCGGCAAGACATCCGATTACGGCAACATACAGAGGCTTCGCGTGACCCTTTCGGCGAAGCGGCTCGCCAGCAGCGGCATAAAGAACACGGTCAGCAAGATCGCTATCGGCTTGGACGGACTCGAAGGCCTGCTTGATCTGGTTGGATTTCACGGTCGCCCTCCTCTAGGATGAACTTGAGCTTCGATCTGCCGCGAGCTAAACGCGTTCGAACGGTCGCGGCTGGCACATGCAGTAACTCGGCAATTTCTGAAGTCGAGAAGCCCAGATAGTAATAGAGCACGATGGAGATACGGAATCGTTCCGGAAGCCGCATGACGTCTAATAGGACGGCCTTGGTCTCGTCCTGCGCCGTCAAGAGCGAATCGGTCAGACTTTCAATATCCTCCACGCGCCTCCACGGCTTTCGAAAGAGAGATTTGCATTCATTGATCGTGACCCGGATGAGCCATCGACGAAGATGCTCCCAGCTTTCAAAATGCGTATCGCTTTTGAGTAACTTTAGAAAGACGTCTTGAGCGACATCGTCGGCGTCAGCGCGATCACGCAGATACGTCAAGGCGATTCGGAACACGACATCTCGGTGATCCTCGACCGCCTGTCTAAAAGCTTGTTCTTCCATAATCACCTCCCGGTGACACTGATGGTTCTTGATGGGGCCCTCACCATAGATACGCTTTGACCAAACGGAATGTTTCAAATTCAAGCAGGAAAAACTACCAAAATAAACCTGTCCTTTTTTGCAAGTGATCAACGGAACGCAACAAGTTGAGCATACGCAAGCGAGCGGCCCCCAGAGCGTACAAGGTGGCATGAAAAAGGCAGGGCATTGACCTTTTGGTCATGCCCGACGATTGAACGTCAGATTGCCGCCTAGGGGCGTTTGCAGCGTCGACCTGTTACGCGGTTTGGTAAAACCGCGTAACCCTACAGCTGGCGCAGGCCCTCCTCGAGGCCGGTCTTGCTATCGGTCTGGGCGTCACGCATCTTGATGACGCGGGCGGGAACACCGGCCACGACGGCGCCGGCGGGGACGTCCTCGACGCATACGGCACCGGCAGCCACGACGGCGCCCTTGCCCACGCGCACGCCCTCCAGGACCACGGCGTTGGCGCCAATCATGACATCATCCTCGATGATGACGGGCGTGGCGCTCGCGGTGAAGCCGGGGAGCACCGCGTTGCACCGCACCCCCTGCCGGGCATACTGCACGGCGATGTCCTTGGTGAGGAAGTGGATGGCCGCCTTGCTGACACCATAGGCCGTGCGGCTCAGATCGGGGTAGAGGCCGCCCACGGAGCCGATGTTGATGATGGCGCCCATCATGATGACGGCGCGGTCGCCGATCTCGACGCGGTCGCGGATGATCGCGCCCGGTTCAATACGGGCGTTGATGCCCTTAAGGTCGAGCATGGGGACGGCGGAGTTGCGGCAGTCGTTCTCCACATCGTAGTAGTCGATGGAGTCGGCATTGGCATCGAGGATGGCCTTGAGCTCATCCCAGTCGCCAAAGACGGTCTTGCCACGACGACCGCCGTAGACGTGCGCATTGCCCCACTGGACCTTCATGCCCGGCTTTTCGCGCACGTACAGTTTGACGGGCGTTTTCTTGGGCGCGGTGGCGATGTAGTCGATAATCTCCTGTGCATCCATCTCGGCTGCGTTGCTCATTTGCTATCTCTCCTTTGGGTGGATTCGGTTGTTACCTGGTTAGGCAAACATGACCTGGTCGAATGTATAGAAGCCGTGCTCACGGGTGACGAGCTTCTGCGCGGCTGCCAGGGCGCCGTTGACGAAGATCTGGCGGCTCGTGGCGCGATGCGTGAGCGTGACCTCCTCGTCCTGGCCAAAGAAACTCACCTCGTGCACGCCGGCGACGGTGCCGCCGCGCAGCGAGTGCATACCGATCTCCTTGGGGTCACGCGCGCCGCACATGCCCTCGCGACCGTAGACGGGGTGGTAGCCTGCCTCGGGCTCAGCTTCGACGATGGCGTCGAGCAGTAGCTTGGCAGTGCCGCTCGGGGCGTCAACCTTTTGGTTGTGGTGCGTCTCGACGATCTCGCAGTCAAAGCCGGGCAGCTCGCGTGTGGCCCGTGCTACCAGATGACGCAGGGCTGCGATACCGATGGAGTAATTGCCGGAGTGCATGACGCGGGTGCTCTGACCCAGCTCGCGCAGGCGGTCCATCTGATCGGGCGTGTAGCCCGTGGTGCCCGAGATCAACGCGGCGCCCGTGCGCTCGACATAGGCGACAACGGCGTCAAAGGTCGCAACGTTCGAGAAGTCGATGATGACGTCGGATGCCGGGGCGCTTTCGAGCTCGGACAGATCAAAACCGATCTGGGCGACGATATCAAAAACGGGCTGACCGGCGGCGTCGACAACGCCCTCGGCGGTGGTGCGGATGAGCGAGCCCATGCGGCCCGTTCCCATAATGACGGTCTTAATCAAGCAGACCAGCCCCCTTCAGAGCATCGGTAAGTGCGCCGCGCGTGTCGTTGGCCATGGGGCATAGCGGCATGCGGTAGTTTGCCTCGATCATACCCATCTGAGCAAGCGCTTCCTTGACGGGGATGGGGTTGACCTCGCTAAAGAGGGCATTGATGAGCGGCTGGCCGGCAATTTGGATATCGCGGGCGCGCTCCACGTCGCCGTCCAGATAGGCGCGGCACATGTCGTGCACGAGCTGCGGCTGAACATCGGCCCACACGCTGATGGTGCCCGAGGCGCCCAGGCTCATGAGCGGCACGGTGAGCGCATCCTCGCCCGAGTACATGCGGAAGTCGTCGGACAGCAGGTGGGCGATCTTGGCCGCGTAGGCGACGTTGCCCGAGGCTTCCTTGATGCCCATGATGTTGGGGTGCGCGGCCAAGCGCTCTACGTTGCGCTCGCTGATGCCGCAGCCGCAGCGGCCGGGGATGTTGTACAGGATGCAGGGGATGTCCACAGCATCGGCGACGGTCTTAAAGTGCTGATAGATACCCTCTTCATTGGACTTGTTGTAGTAGGGGGTGATGAGCAGCAGGCCGTCGGCTCCCAAGCCCTGGTAGGTGAGCGACTTGGTGAGCATCGTCTGCGTGGAGTTGGAGCCCGAGCCGGCGATGACGGGGACGCGTCCTGCAACATGCTTGACCACGGCGGCGACGACGGAGTTGTCCTCGTCATCGGTCATCGTGGCGCTCTCGCCGGTGGTGCCCAGGGTGAGGATGGCGTCGGTGCCATTTTGCAGGTGGAAATCGATAAGGCGCTCGAGTGCATCAAAGTCGACGCTGCCGTCCTTTTTAAACGGTGTAACAAGGGCGACGATTGAGCCCTCGAGATTGCGGATGTCCATGTTCTTCTCCTTCGCGTCCACGATCTGGATGCGTTTGTTCCATTGGGCGGCGACTGCCAGGCGCTCGTCTTGGGCCCGACGGCGGGCGCTTTCGGCGCGCGACTTGGCCAGCAGCTCTCGGCCGCTCGGCAGCACGTCGAGCGTGGCAAAGTAATCGCCCGGGCGCTCGGCGCGACGAATGAGGTCGGCTGAGCCATCGGGGCGCAGCAGCACCTCGGCGGAGCGCAGGCGGCCGTTGTAGTTGTAGCCCATGGAGTAGCCATGCGCGCCGGTATCGTGGATCACGAGTACATCACCCATGTCGATCTGCGGCAGCTCGCGGTCGATGGCGAACTTATCGTTGTTCTCGCACAAATTGCCCGTGATGTCATACGTGTTCGTGACCGGTGCTGCGGTCTTGTCAGGGCCACCCGGCTGTCCCATTACCGTAATGTGGTGGTAGGCACCATACATAGCGGGACGAATGAGGTCGACGGCGCTTGCATCGACGCCGATATAGTCCTTATAGATCTGCTTCTCGTGGATGGCCTTGGTGACCAGGCAGCCATAGGGGCCCATCATAAAGCGGCCCATCTCGGTGCAGATGGCCACATCGCCCATGCCGGCGGGAATCAGGATCTCGTCGTATGCCGCGTGCACCCCCTCGCCGATGGCGTGAATGTCGTTGGCCTGCTGCTCGGGCAGATAGGGGATACCGACGCCGCCGGACAGATTGATAAAGGCGACATGTGCGCCGGTCTCGCGCTCCAAGCGTATGGCAAGCTCAAAGAGGATGCGCGCGAGCTTGGGATAGTAGTCGTTAGTGACGGTGTTGCTGGCAAGGAAGGCATGGATGCCAAAGTTCTCGGTGCCCTTGGCCTTGAGCATGCGGAAAGCCTCAAAGAGCTGCTCGGTGGTCATGCCGTACTTGGAGTCGCCGGGGTTATCCATGATGCCGTTGGAGAGCTGGAACAGTCCGCCCGGATTAAAGCGGCAGCTTACCGTCTTGGGGATAGGGCCCGCAACGCGCTCAAAGAACTCGATATGGCTGATGTCGTCAAAGTTGACGATGGCACCCAACTTGTCGGCGAGCTCAAAGTCCGCCGCCGGTGTGTCGTTGGACGAGAACATGATGTCGTGTCCGGTGATGCCCAGCGAGCGGGCGATCATGAGCTCGGTATAGCTCGAGCAATCGCAGCCGCAGCCGTATTCGTTGAGAATGGAGATGAGCGCCGGGTTGGGGTTGGCCTTGACGGCAAAGTATTCCTTAAAGCCCGGGTTCCACGCAAAGGCGTCGCGCACCTCTTGCATGTTGCGGCGGATGCCCGCCTCGTCGTATAGATGAAACGGCGTGGGGAACTGCTCGACGATATGCTCGAGCGTTTCCTTGTCCACAAACGGCTGTTTGGCCGCATACGCTTCGTTGGGGGTCAATGCCATGTCCCGTAAACCTCGCTATCCAGACGGCGCCATCGGCGCATCGAATCCGCATAGCGTGGACCCCATGTCCGGATAGCGCTCCCGCATTGCTGCAGACAGTCCTGCGGGTGTTTCCCGCAGGCCCACCAGGTTGTTCGTGCCCGAAAAACCCAGTTCGGCGGGTTTCGCCTCCCCACGGGGTCAAAGTCTGCCGACTCGCCCGCGGATCTTCGTGCCCGCGCCTCTATCAAGTGGTAAAGACCCTACCACGTTGCACTTTACCAAACAAGAGTATTTGTATATAACGTTTAAAAAATGCAGCATCATACTAGAAACAAGGGTGCCATAATCCTGCGTCACAATAGGTGTCAACCGAGTTGTCCCATGAAAGGAATCCCTATGACCGAGCTCCAAGAACTCCGTCGTTATCGTCGCGACCTGCACCGAATTCCGGAGCTCGACTTCGACCTTCCACAAACCATCGCCTATATTGAGGGCGTGTTGAGGCCGCTCGCCTGCGAGGTGACCCATCCGTGTCCCAGCTGCGTCTGCGCTTTCTTCGATGCCGCGCCGTGCATGCTACGGCGATTCGCGCCGACATGGATGCCCTGCCCATCGCGGAGGCAACAGGCGCGGCCTTTGCCTCGACCCATCCCGGCAAGATGCATGCCTGCGGACACGATGGACACATGGCTATGGCACTTGCGGCGGCGACTTTTGTCGACCGAGCGATTCGTGAGCAGCCGGGCACCATCAAGCGCAACGTGCTCTTTGTGTTCCAGCCTGCCGAGGAGACGACCGGTGGCGCCAAGACGGTGTGTGAGAGCGGCGTATTCGAGCGCTATGGGGCAGATCGCATCTTCGGCTTCCACGTGTGGCCCGATCTGCCCGCCGGCACGTTGGCGAGCTGCTTCGGTCCGCTGCTGGCGCGTTCGAGTGAGACACACATTCGTATTCACGGGACGAGCATCCATATCGCTAAGACCTATGGCGTTCCGGTCGAGGAGTCGCATGATGCGGCGCTGGCGGCTGCCAAGTTCTTGGTTGCCGAGCGCGAGCTCATGGACGAGTTGGGTGCCGACGAGCCCTGCATTGGTAAGTTCGGCCTGCTGCAGGCCGGCACCGTCTGCAATGCGGTGGCGGGGGAGGCCCATGTGGCCGGAAGCCTGCGTGTGTTTACGGACGACATGTTCGACCGTGCACGCGAGGGTGTGTGCCGCGTGCTTGATGAGGCATGCGCTGCAACGGGCTGCACGTACGATCTCGACTTTGCCGAGGGCTATCCGCCGGTCGACAACGACCCCGAGTTATTTGCCCGAATCGCGCCTGCTCTGCCCGAGTTACAGCTCGTGGATGAGCCGCTGCTGATTGCCGAGGATTTCGCGTTCTATCAGCGTCATCTGCCGGGCGTGTTCTTCTTGCTGGGCACGGGCGTGCCGGAGGGTCAAGAAAACCCGAGCGATTCGGATGGCTGTCCCGCCTATGCTACGAGCGCTCTGCATACCGATGCCATGCTCTTTGACGAGGAAATTCTGCTCAAAGGCCTCGATGTCTACAAACGATTGCTTAACTTGGAGTGACGATGAAGCGCCGACAATCTGCCGTTTATAGTCCGGGTGGATGCGGGTGCGGCTTGCTCTTACTTCCGGTTATTGCTGTGAGCATTGGCGTTATGTTTGCGCTTGCCGGGTTGGCAGCAGCGGCACTCGTGTTGCTGATCGTGGCCATTGGCGTGACGATTTGGCTCTGCCACAATCGCGAGCAACGTCGTGCCGATGGTAAGACCAATGTTGGATGGACTATCTTTTTGGTTGTCGCCTACCTATTGAGCATCAGTTATTTGGCCTTCTTTATCCTGTTGCTTGTGAGCACCTTTACCGGGGAATCCGTCACGGTGGGGTAGGCTTCGACGAGCTTTTTGAGGATGAAGCGAGGGGGCGGACCCTGAATGAACCGCGCCCCACATCAACAAGTTTCATTCGTTGTGTAGCAATCCGAATGTGCAAGCGTTTGGCGTGAGGGCACCGCCGCCAGCAACACGGGGATGCGGGCCGCAATCGTCAGCCCCCATGCCACCTCATCGCAAAAGTGCGTCAACGTCGCGCCTGACCAGGGTCATTTCCTGCTCGAGTTTGTAGGCTCGCTCGATTTTTTACATTGCATCAGTTCTGTTTTTCATAGCGTCAGCTATTGGCTTTACGAGTG